>JASHXW010000013.1 GCA_030043395.1 Streptosporangiaceae bacterium | reverse complement strand
CCGCCTGACCAGATCCAGCCCCCCAAGCCAGAGGCCGTGCCGAGGAGCCCTCCATCCTCGGCACGGCCTCCCGTACCTGCTGCGCTGAGCTGAGCTACTCAGCCGCGCCGTACTTGGCGATCTCCTCGGCCTCGGCTTCGGTCAGCTCCCGCGGCACCTCGCCCTTGGCCATCTTGGCGCTTTGCACGTGGTGCCTGATGGTCTCGACCACCTCGGGGTTGGCCAGCGTCGTCACGTCGCCGACGTCGGTGAAGTTCGAGACCGACGCGATGACGCGGCGCATGATCTTGCCTGACCTGGTCTTCGGCATGTCAGCCACGATCCAGACGTTCTTCGGCCGGGCGATCTTGCCGATCTCGACCTCGATCGCCATGCTGACCTTGGCCTCCATGCCATCCGGAGCGACGCCGGGCTTCAGCGACACGTACATCTCGACGATCCGGCCCCTGATGTCATCCATGACCGGGACGGCGGCTGCCTCGGCGATCTCCGGGACGGTCAGCGCCGCGGACTCCAGCTCCTTGGTGCCCAGCCGGTGCCCGGCGACGTTGATCACGTCGTCGACTCGCCCGAGGATGCGGAAGTAACCATCTGCCGCCTCGAGCGCGCCATCGCCGCAGAAATACGGCCAGTCGTGCCAGTCCTTGCTGTCCGGGTCGGCGTTGTACTTGCGGTAGTACACGTCGATGAAACGCTCGTCCTGGCCCCAGACCGTCATCATGATGCCCGGCCACGGGTTGCGGATGCAGATGTTCCCGGCCCTGCCGCTGCCCGCGGGCACGACGTTGCGGTCCTCGTCGTAGATCACCGGGTAGATGCCGAGCGCGCCCGGGCCGCAGCTTCCTGGCTTCATCGGCTGCAGCCCCGGCAGCGTGCTGCCGAGGAAGCCGCCAGTCTCGGTCTGCCACCAGGTGTCGGTGATCGCCGCCTCGCCCTTGCCGACCTCGGTGAAGTACCAGCGCCACACCTCGGGCTCGATCGGCTCGCCGACCGTGGTCATGGTCTTGAAGTGGTAGTCGTACTTCCTCGGCTCGTCGGGCGCGACCTTGCGGAGCATGCGGATGGACGTGGGCGAGGTGTGGAAGATGTTCACGCCGAGCTGCTGCGCGATCCGCCACGGCCGCCCGCCGTCCGGGTAGTTCGGCACGCCCTCGTAGATCACCGTCGTGGTGCCCAGCGACAGCGGGCCGTAGACGATGTAGGAGTGCCCGGTGATCCAGCCGATGTCGGCCATGCACCAGTACATGTCGTCAGGGTGGATGTCCTGGTAGTACTTCGACGTCCCGGCAACATAGGACATGTAGCCGCCCGTGGAGTGGCAGGCACCCTTCGGGCGGCCAGTCGTGCCCGAGGTGTACATCAGGAACAGCGGCGCCGTCGAGGGCAGCGATACCGGCTCGACCACGTCCCCTGAGTACTGCGGGAGCAGCTCGTCGACGAAGAAGTCCCTGCCTTCCGCCATCGGCGTGGCCGAGGCGTACTGGCCGGCGTGCCGCCGCCAGACCAGGACCTTGTCGACTTCCTGGCCCTGCTTGGCCGCCTCCTCCACCGCCTCGTCAGCCTTCACCTTGTGATCGACCATGCCGCCGGCCCGGTAGTAGCCGTCCATGGTGATCAGGACGCGGCTGCCGGAGTCCGCGATCCTGGTACCGCAGGCGTTGCCGCTGAAGCCGCCGAAGACCTGGGAGTGAACCACGCCCAGGCGGGCGCAGGCCAGCATGGTCACGGGCAGCTCGGGCACCATCGGCATGTGCAGGGTGACGCGGTCGCCGGTCTTCAGGCCGGCGAAGTCGCGCAGCAGCGCAGCGAACTCGTTGACCTGGCGGAGCAGCTCGCCGTAGCTGACGTGCACGTGCTCGTCAGACTCAAGCTCGGGCACCCAGACGATGGCCGTCTTATCAGGATTCGCCTGGGCATGCCGGTCAACGCAGTTGTAGGAGGCGTTGAGCTTGCCACCAACGAACCACTTCCAGAATGGCGGATTCGACGTATCCAGGATGGTATGCCAGCGCTCGTCCCACGTGAGCAGGTCCGCGTACGCAGTGAAGCAGTCAGGGAACTTGTCCTCGCTGAACTGCTCGAGGATAGCCGGGTCGTTCGCGTTGGCCTGGGCGACGAAGCTAGGCGGCGGCGGGTAGTACTCCTCTTCGCGCCAGTGGACCGCGATCTGGGCCTCAGAGACCTCGGTTTCGGGAGTGGCGACCTCGTCAGGGTCACTCGTCATTGCTCGACCTCCAAGAGGAAAGGGCGGTACGCGCCGCGGCGTGCCGTTTGTGTCAAGCTTGGGCAATCTCAAACTGGAGTGCGAGTAAATCGTATCCCTACAGAACCAGACCTAACAGACCCGCCGACCTGGGGTTAGCCAGAGCGCTACCCGCCGGGGGGCCCGGCGCCCAAGCGCGAGGAGGGGGGCGAAGTTGACATCGCAGCGCGGGGCGGTATCTTCGACCAAGGCCTGCGCGACCGCTCCGGCTGGCCGGGGTTGGACCTGGAAGGGGCCCAGACATCCAGTAGACAACGAAGGGCGTCTCGTTGCCGACGGGATGCCCATCGGTCCGAAGGACGCCTGGGCCTCTTCCTCGTGCAGTCCCATTTCGCCACCTGCACCAGCCTGCGCCCGGCGCAGTCGCGTCAATCGACTAGTCTTGCCCCGGTCAGGCTGCGCGAGCGGATAAATCACACGGATCGTAGGAAACTTCCGGCGACCTGGCATCGTTGTCCTACTGCACCAGCCAAACCTCGTCGCTTCCAGGGCAGGAAAGATTGACTTCAGCTGAGCGGCCGGCCCGTCCGCTGGGTTCCGTGGCCGTCGTGATCCCGACGTACAACGAGCGCGACAACCTCGAGCCGATCGTGACGCGGGTCAGGACTGCGGTGCCCGACGCCGACATCCTCGTGGTCGATGACAACAGCCCGGACGGCACAGGTGAGATCGCTGACAAGCTCGCCGCGTGCGACTCGCACGTGCACGTCCTGCATCGGGAAGGCAAGTCAGGGCTGGGCACCGCCTACATCGCAGGCTTTCACTGGGGGCTGGAGCACGGGTACGGCGTGCTTGTCGAGACCGACGCTGACGGCTCGCATGATCCGGCTGACCTGCCCAAGATGCTGACGGCGCTGCAGACCGCTGACCTAGCCATCGGCTCGCGTTACGTGCCTGGTGGCACGACGGTGAACTGGCCGAAGTCCCGCGAGCTGCTGTCCCGTGCAGCGAACGCCTACACCCGGATCATGCTCGGCATCGGCGTCCACGACGCGACGGCCGGATACCGCGCCTACCGGGCAGAGACACTGCGCGCGATCGGGCTCGACGAGGTGCAGTCCCAGGGTTACTGCTTCCAGATCGATCTCACGCTGCGTACCGCGCAGGAAGGTTTCGCGATCGCCGAGGTCCCGATCACGTTCACCGAGCGGGCGCGCGGCGCCAGCAAGATGAGCCGGGCCATCGTCATCGAGGCCCTCGTGCGAGTCGGGCAGTGGGGGCTAGCCAGCAGGCTTGGCCGGCGCCGTCACAGCAGCGCCACGCACAGCGCAAGCTGAGCACGCAAGCCCTGGATAGAGAAAAGACTGAGCTGCCCTAGCAGTTTCTCAGGCGCTGCGGCGGTGGCGAGTCGGCGTAGCCGAGGCCTCTGGCTCCTCGCCGCGCTGGCCCCTGATCACCGCAAGCCGCTCGGCGAGCACTTCCTCGAGGTCAGCCATGCTCCGGCGCTCCATCAGCATGTCCCAGTGGCTCCGCGGCGGCTTGGCCTTGGACGCCGCGGGCTGATCGCCGCTCGCGGTCAGGGCTGTCGCGCCGCAAACGCGGCACTCCCACTTCGACGGCACCTCGGCCTCGGCTGCGAACGGCACGCTGAACCGGTGGCCCTTCGGGCATTCGAAGGTCACCTCCTGGCGCGGTGCCAGGTCAGTGTTACGGTCGTTCTCATAGCTCGTGGCACCTAGGCGGGTACCACGTAGGGCGCGTTCGGCCATGTGCTCGCTGCCTCCGGGCGCTTGACGTTCGCATGTAACAACGGCGCTGACGCGTACAAGATTCCCGGCACAGGCTGTTTCCAACCGCGTGAACCGCGACGTGATGGCCTCAGATGCACGGTTTCGGACCAGGTTGCGCCGGCCATGGCGCCGCGACGCTCGGGCGCAAGCGGTTAGCTGGCCGCCGCGATATCGGTGCGCGGATGCCATTGCCCCCTGCTGATCATGACATCGCGAAGCAGCTCGGTCTGGTCGGTCATGATCCCGTCGACGCCCAGGTCGAGCAGCGATGCCATCAGCTTGGCGTCGTTGACCGTCCACACGTGCACCACCAGGCCGGCGTCGTGGGCGCGACCGATCAGCGGAGCGGTAGCCAGGCCGATCGGGAGCTGAGCGCAGCGCACCCACCTGCGGGCGAACGCCGGCCCGAGCGTCGATCCTGGCATTCCCGACCGCAGGGCCGCCGCGCCCACCGGCGACGTGGCCATGCACACGGGCCGGTCGAGCAGCCGCCTGGTCGCGCGTAGCCGGCCTGCCGAGAACGACGTGACGCAGACCCGGTCCCAGCTCGCGGTCCTGGCGATCAGCTCGGCGACCGGCCCGCAGGCCGGGGAGTCCTTGACGTCGATGTTGAACCGCACGTCCGGCCATGCGCCGAGCAGGTCCTCTAGCAGCGGGATCGAGTCGGTGCCGCCGATCCTGGCCTTCGCCACCTCGCTGGCTGTCAGGTTCGCGATCGCCCCGGCCCGGTCGGTCACCCGGTCGAGCGTCTTGTCGTGGAATGCGACCACGACCCCGTCGGACGTGGCGTGCGCGTCAGTCTCGAGGTAGGCGTAACCCAGCGACACCGCGTGCTCGAAGGCCCGCCAGGAGTTCTCGGGGAAGTGCGCGGCACCGCCGCGGTGCGCGAAGGCGATCGGGGTCGGGTGATCAAGGAACCTGGTCGGCACGGCCATCGCTGCGTCAGTCCTCCGTGGGGTCGTCGGCAGAAGTATGGCCTGCCCCGGCGTCGCCGGCATCTGCCCACTCCCTGCGCCGCGCCTCGGCAAGGGCGATCGCCGCGGCGGCGGCCACGTTAAGCGAGCCGACCCGGCCGACCTGCGGCACGTAGGCGACCTGATCGGCGGCGGCGAGCAGCGCGGGGGAGCAGCCGTGGTCCTCGTTGCCCAGCGCCAGGCAGACATCGCCGCCGACTGCAGCCAGGTGCAGCGGGACGGCGGCCTGCGCAAGCTCGACCGCGACCAGCCGCAGGCCAGCCGCCCTGACCTCGGCGGCCGCGGCAGCCACGCCTGGCACCTGCTCGCAGGTTACGAGCCGGGCCGTGCCGAGCGCTGTCTTGCGCGCCGACGGGTGCATCGGGTCGGCGGTGTCGCCGCAGAGCCAGACTTGCTCGACCCCGAAGGCGGCAGCGGTACGGATGATCGACCCGACGTTGAACGGCTGGCTGACCGACTCGAGCAGCAGGCAGAGCCTGGCCTGGGTGAGGCGGCGCCAGGTCCTGTTCAGGCGCTTGACTTCGGTCTGCCCGAGCTGGCGGCTCACTGGTGCGCTCCCGCCCGGTGACCAGCCCCGGCGACGCGGAGCACCCTGTACCCGGCCCGGGCTGCAGTGCGCTCGGCACTCCACCCAGTCTCGGCCAGCCATCGCTGGAGCGAGTCAGCGCCAAGATTTCGTTGCACAGTAAAGAAAGCGCTGGCTCCCGGGGAGAGCCGGCCAAGCCAGGACGCCAGCAGCGCGTGCAAGGCGTCCTTGCCGATCCTGATCGGGGGATTGGACCAGATCAGGTCGATGCGCCCGGGCAGCGCAGGGTCGCCGGGGTCGGTGCAAGTGACGTTGGCCAGTCCTGCGCTGGCGGCGTTCGCCCTGGTCAGTGCCAGGGCCCTGGCGTTGACGTCCACCGCCCAGATCCGGGCAGCTGGCGAGCGCGCGGCCAGCACGAGCGCCAGCGGGCCGTAGCCGCAGCCGAGGTCGAGCAGGTCGCCGGACGCCGGCGGCGGGGGAGCGACGTCGAGCAGCAGCCTCGTGCCAGGATCGAGCCGCCTCGGGGAGAACACCCCCGAGTCCGTGGCCAGGTCGAGGTGCAGGCCGGGCAGCAGCACGTGCACGGAGCCAGGGCGATGAGCGGAGGCCGGCTGGCTGGCGAAATACTGCCCGCTCACCTGCCAGCGGTCACCGGCGCCGCGGCCCGTGCGGCGGAGGCGGCCAGGGCGGGGTCGATGTAGCGGCGGGTGACCCAGCGCTCGACGACGAAGGTCAGGATGGGAATCGTTCCGGCTAGCAGCACGATCACCGTCGCCGGGCTAGCGATCTTCATCCGGACGAGCCGGGTCATCGTGAACGCGACGAGGATGTAGATGATGTACAGGATCCCGTGGGCCGTGCCGACGTACTTGACGATGACCAGGTTGTTTGCGATCAGCTGGAGCGGTATGCCGACAAAGCACAGGATGATCAGCACGGTCCCGGTCAGGTATGCCATGAAGCGGTAGGCCCGCACCACCAGGTTGAGCTGCCTGTCAGCGTCGTTCACGTCCGTCCTCCTAGCGAAGCCCGTGCCACTTGCCGTGCCGCTTGACCTCTGCGTTCAGCCTGGCCAGGTAGGCGTTGTACTCGTCAAGCTCGGTGTCTTGCGGCTCCCAGGACTCAACGTGCGCCTCGCCGTCGCTGGTTCCCTCGGCGCCGGCGTCTCCCGGTAGCCCGGCGTAAGCGGCGCCCGCCCCGTCAAGCCCCGGCTGTCCCGTCCCCGCGCTCTCGGCCGCGTCCGTGCTCAAGCCCCGCCCGCTTGGACGCCTGGCCCCGGCCGGCAGGCTGATCTCCTCGCGATCGTCGTCGCCGACTGGCTTGGGGTGCAGCTCGTCGCGCACTGTCTTTGTCCAGAACACCACGCCGAAGACCGCGAAGATCGGCCACTCGAATGTGTAAGCCCAGCTCAGGGCATTACCGGAGAGCGCCCGGTGCAGCTGCCAGTCGCCCAGCCAGAGCATCCCGAAGAACGCGACCACCGCGAACAGATGCCAGCCAAGCCACCTGGGCGTGAACAGGATTCGCCATCGCTGCTCGGCAGGTGCTTCCGACATAACTTGAGCCTAGCGCTACGTCCGCGCACTTCAGCGCGACCACCCACGAATCGGGCAGGCCGCGCGCGCCGTCACTGTTAGTAATCGTGCCATCGCTACGATGCGGTTATGCCTCTAGGAGACTTGCTGTCCGGCAGGCTCGGCATCGCCGGGCGGCTGCCTGGCCGGATCGACCAGCTGCACGGGCCAGTACGGGGAGTGGTCCTGCTACCCAAGACCGTGGCCCTGCCGGGGATGCGCGAGTGCGACCTCAGCGACGAGGCCAGCAGGCGGACCTTCTACTGCCTGCTGCTCACGCAGGCGAACCGCAACGAGATCGTCCGGCTGGTCAACCCCGAGCTGCTCAGGCACGACTGGCCGCTGCTTAAGAACACGCTGGAGCCCAGGCTAAGCCGCTGGTGCGAGCGGCAGCTCGGCCTCGGCGCCGCAGGCCCGGGCACGGACCCGAGCGCAGACCGGGCTGGCATAGCCTGACCGCGTGCGCAAATACGTCATCATGGGCGTCCAGGGCAGCGGCAAGGGCACCCAGGCAGGCATGCTGGCCACTGACCTGGACCTAGTGCACATCGCGGTGGGCGACACCTTCCGCTGGAACGTCCAGCACCACACCAAGCTCGGCGCCCAGGTCCGCCGGATCATGGCGGCCGGCCTGCTGGTCAGCGACGACCTCGTCGAGGGCGTCGTCAGGGACCGACTCACCCAGCACGACTGGAACTACGGCTTCGTCATCGACGGATTTCCCAGGAACGAGCGCCAGGCCGAGTTCTTCCTGGAGAGCTACGACATCGACGGCGTGATCCACCTGGAACTCCCCGACACCGAGGTCAGGCGGCGGGTGCTGGCCCGGCGGCTGTGCGCAGGGTGCGGCATGGACTACAACCTCATCGACAGCAGCCCGC
>JASHXW010000104.1 GCA_030043395.1 Streptosporangiaceae bacterium | reverse complement strand
TCACCGACCGTCCGGTACCTGACCATCGCATCGAACGCGGGTTCCTGGTCGGCCCGGTGGGTGAAGGGGTGATCGGCAAGCAGGATGCCGTCACGCTCGAAGACGGACCTGCGATGCGCGAAGTAGATGGACGGGATCTCCAGCTCCTCCCTGGCGATGTAGTGCCAGATGTCGAGCTCGGTCCAGTTCGACAGCGGGAACACCCTGATGTGCTCGCCCCGGTGGATCCTGGTGTTGTAAAGGCTCCACAGCTCGGGGCGCTGGTTCTTGGGGTCCCACTGGCCGAACTCGTCGCGGAAGGAGAACACCCGCTCCTTGGCCCGCGCCTTCTCCTCATCACGCCGCGCGCCGCCGAACACCGCGTCGAAGCGGTGCTCGGTGATGGCGTCAAGCAACGTCGTGGTCTGCAGCCGGTTCCGGCTCGCCCACCTGCCCGTCTCCTCGACAACCCGGCCCGTGTCAATCGACTCCTGGACGGAGGCGACGATCAGCCGGACGCCGAGTTCGCCGACCCGCCGGTCCCGGTACGCCAGCACCTCGTCGAAGTTGTGGCCCGTGTCGACGTGCATGACGGGGAACGGGATCCTGGCCGGCCGGAAGGCGCGCTCGGCCAGCGCGAGCATCACGATCGAGTCCTTGCCGCCGGAGAACAGCAGCACTGGCCGCTCGAACTCGGCTGCGACTTCCCGCATCACGTGGATCGACTCGGCCTCCAGCACGTCAAGCTGCGAGAGCTGATAATCAGAACGTGACACTGTCATCTGGCGAACTCCGGTATGGCTCGACTCGGTTCGGGCCTGAGGTCAGCTAGCTGCCTCAGTCGCTGCTGCGCACCGCGCTGATCGCGCCGAGCAGCATCGTGGCAAGAGGGACGGGACAGATCAGAATATCCGGCATCCAAGGCTTCTCGGAGTTGTAGGCCAGATTCGACCCGTCAATCCGCGAGGTGTGCAGCCCCGCCGCCCTGGCCACCGCCACCGGTGCGGCCGAGTCCCACTCGTACTGTCCGCCGCTGTGCACGTAGGCATCGACGTCCCCGGCGATGACCGCAGCGGCCTTGGCGCCCGCTGAGCCGAGCGGCACGAGCTCGGCGCCAAGCTCCTGCGCCAGCCGCTGCACGAACTCCGGCGGCCTGGACCTGCTGACTACCAGCCGCAGCGGAGCGTCGGGCGCGGCAGGCGCCGGGGGCCGCGGCGGCTCGGCGGTCGACAGCACAGTTCCCTGGGCTGGCAGCGCCACTGCGCCGGCGGTCAGGTCGCCCCGCTCCCAGAGGGCCACGTGCACCGCCCAGTCGGTCCGGCCCTCCTCGCCAAACTCTCGCGTGCCGTCCAGCGGGTCGATGATCCACACCCGCTCGGCGGTCAGCCTGACCGGGTCGTCGACGGCTTCCTCGGAAAGCACGGCGTCGTCGGGCCGCGCCCTGGCAAGTTCCGCGGCCAGGAACTCGTGCGAGCCCAGGTCGCCGGCCTTGCGCAGGTCGTCCACGCTCACTCCGGACGCCCGCACCTTGAGCAGCCGCTCGCCAGCCTCGGCCGCGAGATCGCGGGCCAGGCTGTCATCCGCCGGAAAGGCCACGTCCACTCCATCTGCTCGCGCTTAGCCGGGTTTCACTGGCCCGTCTTTCGCCGGTGCCCCCGACCTCGGCACCGCCACTCAGGCCTTGATTGTCAGGCATATTAGATCTGACAGCCTTACGACTTACGTCTGATTTGCTAAGAATGTCAGATTGCAACGTTCCTTGAGCCGGAACCGGCTATCACGGCAACACGGGCCGTAACCGACAGCCAGCCCCCACCGCTCAGGTCACCCTACATCGACGCGAGCCGTTGCTCGGCCCCATCTCCCGGACCGTGCCGTCCTGGCCAGCTGGCTTGCCAGCGTCCTGGCAGCGTAGTCGGCTCCGCAGACAAACCGCATCAGCGGCCCGAAAGTCACCAGAGCCGACGGCCCGGTGAAGAAGAGCCCGGGTGCCGAGGACTCAAAGTTGCGGTCCACCTCCGGCGTGCCAGCCACCGTTCGCAGGCCTGAACGCAGCGTGTCGTCAAGGAACGTCAGCCGCTGCAGGTCGGCGCGATAGCCGGTCGCCGCGATCACGTGGTCTGCAGTGAGCTCCGCGGTTGTGCCGTCCGGCTGCGCGAACGTCAGGCGCACGCCAGCTCCGTCCGGCTGCGCGGCAGTCAGCTCGTGACCGAGGAGGACAGGGAACTTCCCGTTCACCCGGTCGGCCAGCCAGGCCGCTCCGGCCGGCCCGAGCACCGTGGCCGAACGATGCACCCTGGTGCGCTCAGGCAGGCGGCGGAACAGCTCGGGATGCTCGGTGTAGAACCAGTGCCCCCAGCCTGCGCCGAGGCCCGAGACCGGCTGCCTGACCCGCGACCTCAGCGGCCGGTCCAGCGGAAACAGCGGGCCATTCCAGGCGATCCGCGGCGTGCGGGCGGCGAGTTGGACGCTGGCGCCGTTCTCGTGCAGCAGGGCAGCGGACTCCAGTGCGGACTGCCCGGCGCCAACGACGACCACGCGCTGGCCGGTGAACGCGGACAGGCTAGCGTGCGCGCTGGAGTGCGTGCACAGTTCTGGCGGCAGCTCGGCGAGCTGCCGCGGCAGCCTCGCGAAGTGCTGGACGCCGGTCGCCACGACGACGTTGTCGGCTACTAGCCGGTCACCGTCGGCAAGCTCGACGTCGTAGCCGCCGTCGGACGGGGTCACCCGGGTGACCATCGCCTGCTCGACGTCCGGGACCAGCTCGCGGCAGAACCACAGCCCGTACTCGGCGAACGTCTCGACGGGAACCGGGCGTCCATAGCCCTCGTACGGGCTGCCCGTCGCCGCGCAGTACGCCTCGAGCGTGTGCTTGCGGTCCGGGCTGGACAGCGTGGAGGCAAAACCTGGCGACTTCAGCAGCATCCCGCGCGGCATGTGCTCCTGCCACATCGCCATCGGCTTGCCGAACTGGCGGAACGGCACCTCGGCCGCGCGCAGGTGCGCCGCGAGCGACAGGCCGTACGGCCCGGCCCCCACGATAGCCACGTCGACGCGCTCGCCGGACCCTGCCTGGTCGCTCATGTACCCGTCTCCGTCTGCTCCTTGACCGCGGGATGGAACCGGTCCTGCGCCGCGGCCAGACCTTCGGCTAGTAGCACTTCCACCGCGTCCGCCGCGCGGGCGATCACCAAGGGCAGTTCCTTGCGCTCGGCGCCGGTGAAGTCGGTCAGCACGTAATCAGCGGGATCCTGGCGGCCGGGCGGCCTCCCGATACCGATTCGCACCCGGTGGTAGTCCCTCGTCCCGAGGGAGGCAGTAACGGACCGGAGTCCGTTATGCCCGCCATCACCACCGCCTAGCTTGAGCCTGATCGTCCCGAAGGGCAAGTCGAGTTCGTCATGGACGACGACCAGCAACGCAGGCGGGATCTTGTAGAAGCCGAGCGTTGCCTTCACCGGGCCACCGGACAGGTTCATGAACGACAGTGGCTTGGCGATGACCACCGGCTGGCCGGCCAGCCTTCCTGATGCGGCGACGACCCGCGAGCGCTGCCGCCTGAAGCCCGAGCCGATCCGCGCAGCGAGGTCGTCGGCGACCATGAAGCCCGCGTTGTGCCTGTTCCCGGCGTACTGCGAGCCGGGATTGCCCAGCCCGGCGATCAGCCACCGCTCGTCGGCCATCGCCGTGATCACCACCTGTACTGACCGGAT
>JASHXW010000103.1 GCA_030043395.1 Streptosporangiaceae bacterium | reverse complement strand
CCGAGCTCGACGCACTCCTGCGGGGGCGGCAAGACCGGAGCGAGATCGGTCCAGCTGAGCTCGGACTGCCCAGCGGGACCGGTCCCCGATCCGTTCCCGGCCGGCCCGGGCGCGCTGACCGGGACGGTGCCCGTCGTCACCGTAGTTTCCAGTACCGGCTCCCCGTCCTGGACCAGCGTGGCCCGCGCCGTGGCCGCGGTCCTGCCCTGCTTCAGCCACGTGACGTGGATCTCGGCCGGCTCCAGCCTGGCGACCTTCAGGAAGTGCGCGGACGTGGCGACCGGGTGCGGCAGCGGCGAGCTGTCCAGGACCGCGCGGAGCACGGTCGCCATCATCACGCCGCCGTTGACGACGGGAGGCGTCGCCCCGCCAGGAGGCACGAGCGCGAAGCGCGCGTCCGGATGCGCGAGGTAAACGCCGTCCCCGCGACGGCGAACCGCCGTAGCGTCGTCAAACATCGTCAGCCCTTGTCCCGCGCCGCTCTCGAATGTCCAGCCAGAAAGTCTTCCCGCACGTTGCAGTCAGATCAAGAGATATTTGACACGATTCGCCCAGAGCCAAGGTGCTGGAAGACGCTGCGAAGGGGCTCAGGCCCACAGCTCGCCCTCCAGCCGGGCCTCGGCTTCGGCCAGGGTTCCGGCGTACGCGCCAGTGGACAGGTACTTCCAGCCGCCGTCGGCGACCAGCACCACGATGTCGGCCCGCGCCCCAGCCGCCTGCGCCCTTGCCGCCAGGGCGAGGCCCGCATGGAGCGCGCACCCGGCAGAGATCCCGGCGAAGATGCCCTCGCAGGTGACGAGCTCGCGGGTTCGCCGCAGGGCGTCAGCCGCCGAGACCGAGAAACGCGAGGTCAGGATCGAGTCGTCATACAGCTCGGGAACGAAGCCCTCGTCCATGTTCCGCAGCCCGTAGACGAGCTCGCCATAGCGCGGCTCCGCGGCGACGACCTGGATGCCTGGCACATGCTCGCGCAGGTACCGGCCGGTGCCCATCAGGGTGCCGGTGGTACCCAGGCCAGCCACGAAGTGCGTGATCTCCGGCAGGTCGGCCAGCAGCTCAGGGCCGGTCGTCTCGTAATGGGCCCGAGCGTTGGCCTCGTTTCCGTACTGGTACAGCATCACCCACTTGGGGTTCTCCGCGGCAAGCCGCTTCGCCACCCGCACCGCCTCGTTCGACCCGCCAGCGGCCGGCGAGTACACGATCGAGGCCCCGTACATCTGCAGCAACGCGGTGCGCTCAGCCGAGGTGTTCTCAGGCATGACGCAGATCAGCTTGTAGCCGCGCAGCCGCGCGATCATCGCCAGCGAGATACCGGTGTTGCCTGAGGTCGGCTCGAGAATCGTGCAGCCCGGACTCAGCAGCCCGTCCTTCTCGGCCGCCTTGACCATCCACAGCGCGGCCCGGTCCTTGACCGATCCAGTCGGGTTGCGGTCCTCGAGCTTGGCCCACAGCCGCGTACTGGGGCCAGGCGACAGATTCGGCAGCCCGACCAGCGGGGTTCCGCCTACTGCGTCAAGCAGCGAGTCGTAGCGCATCTTCCCGCTCGCCGGCCCCCTTTGCCCCGGTCATCGCAACCGCCCGGGTGCGCCTCAGCGCATTCCTCCGGCGACCGCAGGCAGGACGGTGATGGTGTCGCCGTCCTTGACCGGCGCGGTCAGCCCGCCCAGGAAGCGGACGTCCTCGTCGTTCAGGTACACGTTGACGAAGCGGCGCAGGCCCGAGTCGTCGACCAGCCGGTCACGCAGTCCGGCGTGGCGTGCGTCCAGGTCGGCGAGCAGCTCGTCAAGCGTGTCGCCGGAGCCCTCAACCGACTTCGCGCCGCCCGTGATAGGGCGCAGGATCGTCGGGATGCGGACTTCGATGGCCATCGGTTTCTCTCCAGATCTCGCGAGTCGCCGGCGATCGCCCGGTGCCAGTACCCGCGACCGCCGATGGGACAACTTGCCTTAGGCCCCGATCATTCCATTGCGGCCTGGAGAACCCGGACCTCCTCCTCGCTGACCTCCCCGTCGACGATCCGGAACGACCGCACCTCGACGGTCTGCGGATCCCTGGTAGACACCAGCAGGTAGTGCGCGTCCGGCTCGCTGGCGTAGTTGATGTCGGTCCTTGACGGGTACGCCTCAGTCGCGGTGTGCGAGTGGTAGATGACCACTGGCTCCTCATCGCGCTCGTCCATCTCCTGCCAGACCCGCAACTGCTCCATCGAGTCGAACCGGTAGAAAGTCGGCGACCGCTCGGCGTTCGTCATGGCGATGAACCGCTCTGGCCGGTCGCTGCCGGCCGGCCCGGCGATGACGCCGCACGCCTCGTCCGGCTGGTCGGCCGTCGCGTGCGCGATGATCTGGTCGATGATGGCGCGCGAAATCGTCAGCATGACCTGTGATGCTAACCGCCGGTCAGGACAACGCCGAGACCAGGCTCGCCTGCAGAAACGCCAGCCACTGATAGACCTGGACATACGCGAAACGCGGATCATCAGATCCCAGGGCGGAGTCCAGCGGATCGAAGTCGTCGGTCACTCCCAGCCGAACGCCCATCGCCAGCCAGACGTCGTTCAGCGAGCGCAACCATGCCTCCGCCTGGTCCTGACTGAGCCGGACCCGGCCGCCACCGGAGGGCAGCGTGCCCAGCAGCGTCCGCGCCGACTCGACCTTCGCCGAACGCAGCCCGGACTCGGTGAACCGGCGGAAGTCCTGTGCGGACTCCG
>JASHXW010000012.1 GCA_030043395.1 Streptosporangiaceae bacterium | reverse complement strand
AGCCTGAGGGTCCGAATCCGAGCACGTTTGAGGCGGGCGGCTTGGGAGAAGGTGTGGTGCGGGGCCACGGTCCACGCCGAGTCGGCGCGCCGGAGTGAGGCGCTGCGATGTCGAGCGCACGGACCAAGCTGTCAGCATGCTCGAGTCCTGCCGGGGGCAGGCGGCTCTGGTACGGGGGGATTGCGGCCGCCTGATGCGAGCGCTGGGCACCGGACGTGTCTCGGCTGAGCAGTTGGTTGTTCCTTGGGTTCCGGCTGATCCGCCTGTTACGGCGGTGCGGCCAGGGTAGATCGCGCCTACGTACCGGGGGGAAACGAATGGGCGCACGCAACTCGGATGGCCTTGACGCGAAACGCGGAGCCTGGCACGTGGCTGTCCTGCCGCCGCGGACCCTGAGCCCGCTGCGTACGCCAGGGCAAGGCGGGACAGCGCAGGGCAACAAGACAACACCGGGCGGCGGGACAGCACGGCAGAACGGCACGACGGGGCGCAGCGGGGCTACCGACCTGCGCTCGCGCAGGGACTCGTCCTTCTCGATGCTGGTGCTGCCCTCATGCGACGTGCTGCTCCTGGCCGCCGCAGTCATCCTGATCGGCCTGAGCGTTCCTGCCGTCGTTTACGTGGCTGCGGTGTTTGTCGCGCTGCACGCCACTGGACGCCACAGGCTTCGCATCTGCCTGCGGCTCTTTGACGAGGTCGCGCTCATCGTGGGGTCGGCGCTCGTGCCCGTGATCCTGCTGCTGCCATGGCTGCGCTCCGGGGACCAGGTGCGGCGCCTGGTGCTGCTCGTCGCGACGAGTACCTTCCTGCTGCTGACGGGCCGGGCCGTGCTCTACGCGGTACTGCGGGCGGCGCACCGGGCGGGCCGGCTGACCGATGCGACGCTGATCGTCGGGACGACCGACCGGGCCCGTGAGCTCGGCGACCTGATGCTCGGCCATGGCGAGCTTGGCCTGCGGCCAGTAGGCCTGGTCGGTGATGTCGTAGCTGGTCCTGAGGTGGTGACAGGTGAGGCAATTCCCGCCGAAGCCGTGCTGGCTGATGCGATGTCGGCCGATGTGATGCCCGCTGAGGGCACGGCGCTGCCCGTCCTGGGAGACCTTGCTGCCACGCCCAACGTGATCAGGGAGTATCGCGTCCGCCGGCTCATCGTGGCGGATGCCGGGGCCGACGACGACGTGATCTCGATGCTCAGGGCCGGTTGCCCGCCCGGGGTCGCCGCGTACCTCGTTCCCCGGCTGTCCGAGCTGGCGCGGGCTGTCCCCGCGGGGTACCGAGACGAGATATGGGGCACCCCGGTCGTCGCGCTTCGGCGCTGCGGCCTCCAGCGACCGCAGCGCCTGGTGAAGCGGGGCTTCGACTTGGTGATTGCCTGCGCCCTGGTGGTGCTGCTGGCTCCGATCCTGCTCGTGCTCGCCGTCGCGGAGCTAGCCGCCTGCGGCCGCCCGGTCCTCTTCAAGCAGGACCGGGTTACCTACGCCGGCCGGATCATGCGGATCATGAAGTTCCGCACGATCAGCCGCCCGGTCGATCCGGACTCCCAGTGGACGGTGAACGCCGCGGAGTACTCGCCGATCGGCCACTGGCTGCGAGCCACGCACTGCGACGAGTTGCCGCAGCTCTTCAACGTGATTCGCGGTGATATGTCGCTCGTTGGCCCCAGGCCCGAGCGGCCTTTCTTCACCGCGCAGTTCGGCGCCCAGGTCCCCCATTACGAGGACCGGCACAGGACGCCGACAGGGATCACCGGGTGGGCGCAGGTCCACGGCCTCACCGGAGACACGTCGATACCCGAACGCATCCGCTTCGACAACTACTACATCGAGCACTGGTCCCTGTGGCTGGACATATCGATACTCTTCCGCACTCTCACCGAGCCGCTCGCTGGCGCGCTGAGGGCCTGTCGGTCCCGGCAGGCCGACGAGGCGAATCCGCCCCGGTGAGCCTTCCCGGTTGAGGCTGGCGCATGAGAATCCTGCACGTGCTGCCGGGGATGGCGCCGGGCGGGATGGAGCGGCTGGTCATCGCGCTCAGCGCAGACGCCAGCGAGCACGGCGACGAGGTGGTCGTCGCCTCCGGCCCTGGCGCCTGGGTCGGTCGGCTCGCGCAGGCTGGCGCGAGCCACATGGCCCTGCCGGTGACCACGCGGGCATCGACCACCAGCGTCGCGGCGGCCATGGTCCGGCTGGCGCGATGCGCGCGCCATTTCCGGCCGGAGGTAGTGCACGCGCACAATGTCCGGGCCGCCGCGATGGCGCGGCTGGCCCTTTCGGCCGCCCGGCTAGATGCTGCCCTGCTCGCGACGCTCCATGGCGTGCCGCCCGGAGACTACCGGGCTGCCAGCCGGGTCCTGAGCGTGGCCAGCCCGCGCGTCATCGCGTGCGCGCCCGCGGTCGCACGCTCGCTGGCCGCGGCGGGCTATCCCGGCTCGAGGATCGACGTCATCGTCAACGGGGCCGCGCTCGAGCCAGCGAGCGCGCAGCGCCATGCCGCTCTGCGCCGTGAGCTAGGTCTCGGGACCGAGCCGCTCGTGGCCGGCATCGGCCGGCTGACCGAGCAGAAGAACTGGCCGGTCTTGATCGCCGCCGCCGGCCACCTGCCGTACGCGCGCATCGTCGTCGCCGGGGACGGGCCACTTCGGCGCGAGCTGACGAGCCTGGCCAGCGGCTCCGGAGACCGGGTCAGGTTCGCCGGGCCGATCGACGACGTCGCGGCGCTGATCGGAATCGCCTCCTGCGTGGTCAGCACATCGTCCTGGGAGGGACTGCCGCTGTCTGTGCTCGAGGCGCTGTCGCTGGGCGCCCCGGTCGTCGCCACGGCGGTCGACGGCATCACCGACATCGTGCCGGCAGACGCGGCCGCGCTCGTGCCCCCGGATGATCCAGTCGCCGTTGCGACGCAGGTCTCGCACATCCTGGCCGATAGTGGTCGGGCGCTGGCGCTGCGGCGCAACGCGCTTGCCGCGTCCGGTGCCTGGCATCCAGGCCAGATGCTGCACAAGTACCGGCTCGCCTACGAGCAGGCTGCGGCGTCCCGGCCTAGCCCGAGAATCGCCGCGCTCCTCGGCGCGAGCATGACGGAGGACGCGAGCCGCCCGCCCTTGTAGTAGGCGCGGCTCATCGTGACCGCGGCCGTGGTGCCGGACGGGTTGACCACGACAATGCCGCCAGTGAACCTGCGGCTCAGCACGCTCCCGGTCGCGATCATCGGCCCGGCCGGGGCGCCAAGTGCCCGGCATCCAGTCAGCGTCGGAGAAGGCGTGCTCCCGGTCGCCAGCAACTGATGACCGTCCGTTGCGAGCAGGAACGACGCCAGCGCGTACTCGCGAGCCGCAGGGGTGATCGCGGTCGCGTAGTCGCCGCTGTGGAAGAAGCAGCTCTTGTGCTGGGCCGCGCAGGCGGAGACCTCGGCCTCGTACTCCCGCCACAGGTGGCCGGTGGCGCCAGGCTGAGCCGAGGAGGAGAGGTAGAACTCCTGCTTCAGGCCGCCTACGGGGCCGAGCCAGCGCTGCCAGAGGCCGGGGAACCTGGGCGCGTACCCGACGTTGAAGACCGAGCCGATCCCGTACAGGCTCAGCTGCGGCCCGAGGTAGCGCAGGGCGGAGTAGGTTGCCGCCTGGACCGCCGCGTCCGTGGGGTACTTCGCGGCCACGCCGTAAGCGTTCGCCGTGGTCAGCGCGTTGTCGACCTCCACCCCGTTCCAGCCGTGGGCGCGGACGTCGGCGATGACGTTGTGCAGCCACTGCCGTAGGTACGCGTGATTGCCGTAGTTGGTCTCCCAGATGCGCGGGTAACCCCGGTACTGGAGCGGCTGACCTGAGGCGTCGCGGAGTATCCACTGCGGGTGATGGCGCTCCAGCCAGCAATAGCCCATGCCCGAGGACAGGTAGGCGCTGTCGTGCACGCCCGGCGGGCATGACCCGCACGACCCGCTCGCGGTCGTGCAGTCGTCGGACCGGACGCCGGACAGGTTCTTGTAGACATACACGCGCACTGCCGGGTTGGCGGCCTTGAGCACCGGGATCAGCCGGTAGTCCCACGAGTTGAGCACGACGACGGCGTTCTGCCGCGCGATCGTGGCCCATTGCGCGCGAGTGGTCGCCCGCACCGCTCCCTCGTCCAGCCACTGGCTGAAGCCCTTAGCCGAGTCGGATCCGCCGCCGGGCACAGGGTCGCTGCCCGAGCGCTGGCTGGTCACCTGAGGCTGGGAACCGGGGCTACCGCCCCCGGACGCGGGCAAGGTCACCGACGACACTGAGCCGCCCCGGCTGGAGAACGGGTATCCCCACGCCAGCACGATCCCGGCGGCGAGCACCGCCACCATCAGGCCGACCGCCAGGCGGATCAACCAGTTTCTTGGCACCGCGCAACCCATCTGGGCCCGGCAGCAGCGACCTCGCCTAGGATGCGGCCGAAGCTCGCCGGGCCCGCCGCGAGCTTCGACTGCCCACAACCCTGCGCCTTTCCCGGTGAGCGGCGAGCCATGCGCCCGCGCGTGATCTTTCCCGGCCGCGACCAGCGGCTTCCTGGCCCGACGGGCTTGCGCCACCGGGTGCGGCCCGCGGCTATCTCTTGGCGCTGCGCGGGGCATGACGGGGTCATGGCCCGCGCAGCGAGGAGCCGCAGCCTGCTGAATCCGGACAGGTGGCAGCACCGTGACAACGAGCCGTTCGTGCGGCGTCGTGCGTCCCAGGCGCTCAAGCTCGGCGTGCGGAGCGTGTTCCCGGCCCCGGCAGCCGACCGGCGGGTCTTGCTGGT
>JASHXW010000102.1 GCA_030043395.1 Streptosporangiaceae bacterium | reverse complement strand
CCCACTCAGCACAGCCGTCGTAACCTGCTACGCCGACGCGAAATGAGACTCCCGCGAACCCAACGTCCGCACTGGAGCGTTCTCCGCAATCTGCCCCAGAGCTTATATCCCGCCCTGAACAGTGGTAATAACCTCAGGTCGCCCTCAGCTTGAGCACCGCCCATCACCTCGCCGGAACCGGCGCAAAACTAACATTCTCTCCGGCACCTGCGCCCCGGGCGCAAATAGAACTCACATTGCCTGGGTGCGTTCAAGCTGCAACAACGACCGACAGACGTTCTCGATCATCTCAGCCGGGCGCGCTAGCGACACCCGCAAGAATTCGTTACGCCAAGGAAAATCAATAGGATATAGATATTTGGAGGGCATTACCGCTACGCGAAACTCCGTTAGCAGTTGCTCTGCGCTGGACGATGAGCTGCGAAACCGCGCGGTATCCAGTCCTACGAGCGCAAAACTTCCCGCGTCAGGTGAATTGACTCTGAGACCGACTTGGATACATGCGGCCTGGAGCCGAATCAGATTTTCACGGATAACCCTGTTAGCCGACGGAATCATATCGCCGTCCATCAATTGTCTGAGCGCCTCGGTCATCGCAATCATGGTAGGCCAGGGCAAGTCCAGTTGAATTTCGCTTACGAGACGTTCGATACGGCGAAGCTCATCTGCCGAACCGAAAATAAATCCAACTTTCTCGCCAAGAAGTTCGATGGTCTTACTCGAATCCCACAAAGAGACCCATCGGCATCGATTACCCAGTGAGAATGCTTCGCCGAGGTCGGCACCAAATGGGTTCATAAGCATAAAGCAGTGATCCATAATGAGGACCGCATCGACCTTGGCGCAATCGTCAGCGATCCGGCAGATTTCGGAGTTCGTCAAAGCGAAGCCCGATGGGTTATTTGGAGATACCAGCACGACAGATCCGACAGATGCGTCTATGGCAGCTGACAAGGATTCAACTGCCTGATCCCTATCTCCAAATGGATCCCATTCGACGTAGCCGGGCCGACGCTTCGATGCGCGCTCAACAAAGGAGTTTATCGAATCAAACCCAGGTACTGTCACGATGGCCTGGCGGTCGCCTGGAACTATCGCCGAAATAACTCTCTCCAGTGCCACGGAGCCGGAGAACGTAGCTACGCATCTCAGATCGGCCGAAATTCCGAGGACGCTCTTGGCAGTGCTAGTAAGAGTATCCAGTGCATCTGAGGCAGATTCCATGGAACGAGTCGCCGCGAAAAGGTACTCTTGTAGTCTATGCCACTGCTCTGAAAAGGGGATTAGCTTAGGGTAACCGACAGCCAGATCATCGACCGACTGCAAGGAGCCGCATAGCTGCTGATAAAGCGTTAGAGGAGAACCATTCATGATCTTCGGTTCGGAAGCGTCATCACAGCGGCCTCTCTAAGTACTGCCTCGAACTGTTCCTGTATCTCCAGCGCGCGGGATTCGCGAACGGCAATAAATGGCACAGTGTAGTCAGTATCGCTACTCCGCGCCGCGTCTTTTGCATGGGGAAAGAACACCGCGATGGTAGCAGTTTCGCTCACGTCGGCGTCGGCGGGTTTGATGTTGTCGGGATTATATAGAGTTACACTAAACTGGTTGAAGATCGGCGGGATATTTGCAATATGGAAGACAAGCTGCTTGCTAGCTTTGGCGTATTGGTGAAAATAACTATACATTCGCCTGGCGCGGAGTATTATTTCAGGCGAGTTTGGTATTACGTAGATGTACTTCACTCCACGAGCTAGATTCGTAACTACTGCATTCGTAAACGGACTCTGGCTTCGGTCGAATCGTTCGTAATTGAGATCGTATGCATAAACCCAGACTTCATGGGCGCAGGATTCGAGCCCAAGAACATCGCTTTGCGTAAGCGCAGCTGAGGTCGCAATCTTTCCCGTTCCGGAGGAGCTGATTACGGACAGGATTCCATATAGCGCGTCGCGCTCCTGTATGCGCAGTGTCTTAAATGCAACGTATTGACCGATGAACAGTCCTATTATGACAACAGCAACGAGCCCGCTGGCTTCCAGTATGTTCGAAATGCTAACTAGCGTTATTAGCTGGGAAACCGCCAAGATTACGATAGCTAGGACAATAGGTAGAATATAGGTTTGAATGATATTCTGGGTCTGATTTCTCATTTATTTTCCTACATCACCAACGCTGACATTGGGTGGGATAGCTACCGTGCTAGGCGATGGTCAGAGACGCTAAGACTTTGTATGCAATGATCGCACAAGGGCAGGCTTATGCGCATCGACCTGGGCCACGAGTGTTCTTGCCTTCAGGGCCTTGGCAAGTTCGCCGGGTAGGGCCCATAACTGGCATGTTCGAGCAGTTCGGATTGCTGGGCCGCGCTCAGCATGTCCAGATCGAAGTGATCTTCTGGCTGCGCTCGGGACCGCTCGGCGCGGCAGTCGTCACCTGCCACGCCGACGCCAAGTGAAGCGCTAGCGGTCGATCTTCACCGGCGGCAGGTCAGCTACCTCGTGCTTGGTGATCTGGAGCTGGATGCCGTCCTCGACGTTCGCGACAGCACTGATCGGAATCGCGACTTCCTTGTGCCCCCACAGGTGGCCTTCGGCGAGCAGGACGTGGGAGACGCGGTGGCTGGCCGGGTCCATCACAAGCCCGTGGACATGACCGATCGGGCCATCGGTGGCATAGACGGGCTCCCCGCGGCGGACTTCCACCTCGCCAGCGGGCACCGTGTCGTAGGTCACGGTCTGCGAGGTCCCCGGAACGGACGCGCCAGCGACGCCGACGGCTTGCCCGCCGCTTAGGCCGTAGTAAGGCCAGGACACGACCTGCTCGGGCCCGTAGTCCTCGTAGCCGAGCGTGCCCGGCACGAACTGGGTCTCCTCGGCCGAGTCGAGTTGCTCGAACTCGGCCATCGTGTACTGCAGCTTGACTCCGGACGGCGTGCTCTCGGCCTTGTCGACGGGGACGAGCCTGCCAAGGCCCTCCCGATGCCGCGGCTCGACGACCAGGTGCGTGATCGCCTGGGCGACCGGATCGACCACGACTCGCTTGAGGGTCCCGGCGTCCCCGTCGCTGGCGGCCACATCGGAACCGATCATGAAGGAAACTTCCTGCGCCATGGAAACTCCCGGCTCGCCGTCACTGTCGGTGATACCTGGACCCTAGCGCAGCGACTCTAGCCGCACTCCGGCCGGCAACGGCCCGCCGGTAAGTTCGCGGTACAGACGCTCGGTGTCGGGGTGCGGCTCTCCCCCTGGCGCTATCTTCCAGATCGCATCCAGGCAGGCCGACCAGGCCGCGGTGACACCCGCAGGGTTGCCGATTTCGTGCTCTGCTCGCATCACGGCTCGCCAGAGCTGCTCGGCGGCCGTCTCCGCCGCGAGCCCGGCCCTCGCTGCCAGCGCCGCAGCGCGCGGCCGATGGGCATCGAGCTCAAGCTGAGCCAGCATGTCCGCGGTATCAATTATTTCAGCGCGCATGGCCTCGACCAGCGCCACGTCGATCCACCAGTAAAAGCAGTCCGCGAATGGTTGGCCGCGGACCATCGCCATCGCCGAGCTCAGATCGTCGATGCTCTTGTGAGCCCGGCCGCGCTGAGCGAGAGTGCTGAAACGCGCCCAGTCCAGCGTGATGTCCTCGTGCGGAACATAAATGCCGCTGCCGAGGTGCACGATGTACTCCTGCCCGTCCGACGCCAGACCGAGGCGGCGCCGGGTCCTGCTGATGAGCTGCCTCACCGCGTCGGCGGGCCTCGGGTGGTCGGGGTCCGCGCCGAGCAACGTACACAGCGCCGAGTTCGACAGCCCTGCCGAACCGGTTAGAGCCAGCGCAAGAACTAGCTCTTCCTGTTTCGGCGCGAGCGGCTCGGCTGAGCCGAGTACTTCGACCGCGCCAAGCACCTTGACCTGGACGTGCTCACCCTGCTTCTGCTGCGGTCTGTCGACGTTGTGGCTGTTCTGTAGGCCGGGCGGGAGCCGGCTGGACAGGCATTCGTCCTCGTCCGGATCTGGCTCGGGACGCGCCACCGGCCTCGCGAACCAGCGCTCGTCTTCCGCCGAAACGGGCGCGGCTACGAGTCGCATCCAGGGCGGGTCATCCGCCGCGCGGTAAGGGTCCGTATCCGGGCCTACGTCGGCGGTGTCCGCGGCAACAGCGAGCACTTCGGCTAGCGCCTCGTATTCGCTCACGGTGAGGGTCTGAGGCCATACCTTGACCTGCTGCTGTGGCCCCATGTACGCGATCGTGATGGAGGCGATGATCTCTCCCGGCCGCTCCGCATCGGCGTCGACACGGAACAGCGCAGGCGCTACCTTGCCGTCATCGGCCTGAGCGTCGCCCGCCATCAGCACGGCCACTCCCCCCGGACCGTCAGCGAGTTCAAGCACCCTCGCCATCTGATCCGGCGTCGGCGGGATCCTGCTGACGAGCAGGGTGAGTCCCCAGTCCTCGTCTTCGGGATCGTCCATCCTGCGCGCCCTGACGTCCGCGTGCGCGTCATTGCCAAGCCTCGCAGCGATCGTGTCAGCGCGGCTCTGAAGTACTTCAAGGGCATCGTCCAGGTCGACGCAGTTCTCGGCCCTGCCAAGCACGTCGAGCTCGTCGAAGCCCGTGAGTACGAGGTCGTACCAACCGCTCCACCTGCTTGAGGCCAGTTCGGTGGCCGCCGTGATGAGCATCCGGTCGACAAGGTCAGCGCGGCCGTCACAGCATGTGACACGCATTGCCTCAAGGTCGAGCAGCAAGTACCCGCCGGCCTGGGTGACACCGGCCGTGAACAGGCCCGGCAGCAGATCCCCGACCTCTCCAGGTGCGGGTGGGCCACCTGAGGATTCGTGTTTGGTGCTGCCAAGCCCAGTGGTCCAGCACATTCCTTGCCGGGCAGGCGCGATCGTGAAGGGCGGTGGCGGCGGACCAGCGGCAGGTCCGGACAGGAGTACCTCCAGATCGGTCTGGGTTATGTGAATCCCAGCGATCGGCGGAAATGCGTCGCCGCTGGCAGCCACGCCATCGCTGAGCTGCTGCAGGGCATCGCGCAACGACTCGGGTTGTCGCGCGGTGGCCGCGGCCCGGAGCTTCTGCTCCACGCGCAAGCTCGCGTCGCGTGACGGTAGTGCGATCCTGCGGCCGGGCCGACGGAGCTGGCGCTGAATTCGCCTGAACCCTTCCAGGCTCGCCAGCACCGAACCCGCGATGAGCCCCAGCGCGAATAGGGCGATCTGCTCGAAGTCGTCGTTCTCGGGAGTGGAGTGAGTGTAGCCGGGACTTGATCCGGCTGAAGGCGAGCCATCGCCACGACTCCCGCCTCCCGCGGCACTCGTCTCGCTCTGATCACCAGCCGCTCCAGCGCCGCCACCACCGGTCTCCTGCCGTGCACCGCCAGCAGCAGGATGCGCTCGCGCGAACCACCTATCGGCGGGCGAGTGACCGTCGTGGACTTGGTGGCCATGACCTGGACGAGCGGAGTGACTTCGCTCGTGATGCGCCTGACGCTGGCCATGATGACCCCGGGCTTCTACGGCGGGCACGCGCAGGTGCCAGCCAGGCATGATGACACTTGCATTGGTGAAAACCGCACCGTCGCCCATCTCCCGGCCGCGGTTGAGCCTGACAATCTCCGGATAGCGATCACCTGAACCCAAGTACCGCTCTGCGATGGTCCACAGGCACTCTCCCGGCCGGACGACGATGATGCGCTCTGGCACCGCGATCCCAGCACTGCGTGACGTCAGCTCGCGGGCGTGATGGTGCTGCGCCTCCGGCAGAGTCCTCGCAGCCAGCAGACTCCCTAACGGAGGCACCGTTCCCGTTCCTGCGGTCGCGGCCAAGGCAGGCGACGCGACCAGAGGCGCAATGGCCGGGGCCGCGAAGCTCAGCGATGCGACGGCGATCAGGCGGCCTGCTGCGCTTTGTAACCCCGCCAGGTGGAGCCGTGGTGACGGGCGTCCGCGAATATGCGCCTGTGCCTCGGCAAGGACTGCAAGGGTGAAGGCCAGCCACGCCAGCCAGGAGA
>JASHXW010000101.1 GCA_030043395.1 Streptosporangiaceae bacterium | reverse complement strand
CGCCCTCCTTCGCGCCCGTACCCGGACTCGCGATAGCCACCGAAAGGGCTCGCCGGATCAAACCGGTTGTACGTATTCGCCCAGACGACGCCTGCCCGCATGTGCTGCGCCATCCACAGGATCCGGCTGCCCTTCTCGGTCCAGACCCCGGCGGACAGCCCGTACGCGGTGTTGTTCGCTTTCGTGACGGCCTCCTCGGGGGTACGGAAGGTCAGCACGGAAAGCACCGGCCCGAAGATCTCCTCACGCGCGATCCGGTGCGACTGGCTCACCCCGGTGAACACCGTCGGCGCGAACCAGTAGCCCTTCGCCGGCAGCTCGCATGGCGGCGACCAGCGATGCGCCCCCTCGGCTTCGCCGGCAGCGGACAGCTCGGTGATTTTGTCGAGCTGCTGACGCGAGTTGATCGCGCCGATGTCGGTGTTCTTGTCGAGCGGATCGCCCAGGCGCAGAGTGGTGAGTCGCTGGCGCAGCCGTTCGACTACCTGATCGGCGACCGATTCCTGGACGAGCAGTCGTGAGCCCGCGCAGCAGACATGGCCCTGGTTGAAGAAGATGCCGTTGACGATGCCCTCGATCGCCTGGTCGACTGGCGCGTCGTCGAACACCACGTTCGCCGCCTTGCCGCCAAGCTCGAGCGTCAGCTTCTTCCCGGTGCCAGCGACCTCTTGCGCGATCGCGATGCCGACCTCGGTCGATCCGGTGAAGGCGACCTTGTCCACGCCAGGGTGGCCGACCACGGCGGCGCCGGTCTCGCCTGCGCCGGTCAGCACGTTCACCACGCCGGGCGGCAGGTCGGCTTGCTGGCACACCTGGGCGAGCAGCAGCGCGGTCAGCGGCGTCGTCTCCGCCGGCTTCAGCACGCAGGTGTTACCCGTCGCCAGGGCGGGAGCTAGCTTCCACGCGGCCATCAGTAGCGGGAAGTTCCACGGGATGACCTGCCCGGCCACGCCGAGCGGCCGCGGGCTGGCGCCCAGCCCGGCGTACTCCAGCTTGTCCGCCCAGCCCGCGTAGTAGAAGAAATGCGCCGCCGCCAGCGGAATGTCGACGTCCCTGGTCTCCCTGATCGGCTTGCCGTTGTCCATCGACTCAAGGACCGCGAACTCACGCGAGCGCTCCTGCAGGATCCTGGCGATCCGGTACAGGTACTTCGCCCGCTCGGAGCCCGGCATGGGCCCCCAGACCTGTTCCTGCGCCTGGCGGGCAGCGGCTACGGCCCGGTCGACGTCGGCGGGTCCTGCCATGGCAACTTGGGCGAGCGGTTCCTCGCTCGCCGGGTTGATCGTGGCGAAGGTCTGGCCACTCTGAGCGGGAGCGAACTCGCCGTTGACGAACAAGCCGTACTCGGGATCGATCGAGACGATCTCTGGCGACTCCGGCGCCGCTGCGTACTGCCAGCCCGCCTGAGTCAGCGCTACCTCGGTCATCGCATCGTCTCGCTCACCGGATCATTGTCGCATCACGGGCAAGCACCCGTCCCAGGTCAGGGTTGCGGCGGTGGGGCGCAACTGGGACGCTGACGCAACAGCGAAACTGTTCAGACATCTAAATGAGACTCCAAGGCGCCCGACTGACTTTGCGGGTGCTCTAATGTTGAAGCGCTTTGACGCCTTGATCCCCCCTTCTTTTGCGGCTAGGTAGGTGCCCGGGATGAAACGGTCTATTGGTTTGGCAGTCGTTGCAGTCGGACTCCTCGCGGCTGGCTGTGGCGCAAACTCTTCCTCGCCGCCGTCGAATAGCGGGACAAGCTCTACGACCCCGGCGACATCTACTACCGCGCCCACTACCTCGTCGGGGGTAGGCACGCCTCTGTTCCCGGTCGCACTCGGCGATACGTGGGTCTACACCGACAAGTTGCTGACGTCTGAGCACGGCACGTCCACCAACAAGATCGTGGGGGTTACGCCCATCGCCGGCGGCCACCGCGTGAAGTTGCAGATCAGCACGGACGTCGACGGCACGCCATCCACAACGACGCTGAGCTACATCTTCCATTCGGACGGCTCGATCACGGTGCCTTTCCAGCAGGTTGGAAGCAGCGACGTGACGATCAAGTCCGGCGCCATCGTCTGGCCGTCGCAAGCCGAGCTGAACTCCGGCCAGCCGCACACGTCGAACCTGGTCGTGGACATCCATACCTCATCGCTCTCGGAGACGGTCAAGGCGAAGATCCTGGTCCAAGGACTCGGCACGCACACCGTGACCGTGCCGGCCGGCACCTACTCGGCAACGCTGGTCAACGAGACCATCACCGAGAAGGTGGAGGGCATCACTGTCAGCATCGGGGTGAAGACATGGCTGGCCCCTGGGGTGGGCCCGGTGAAGTCCGAGGTAGTGTCCACCGAGCTCGGGTCGACCAAGCCAAGCGCCATCGACGAGCTGAAGTCCTTCACCAAGGGCTGAGCGTCACGACTAGGGCCGGGCAGGGCGGCTCGGCCCTAGTCGACCGTGAAGTAGTCGGGTCCTGAGTACTGCCCGGTGAGTTGCTTGCGGCGTTGCATCAGCACGTCATTGAGCAGGCTGGACGCGCCGATCCTGAACAGGTCGGGCGTCAGCCAGGCTGGCCCGGCGGTCTCGTTCACGAGCACGAGGTAGCGGATCGCGTCCTTTGCTGTCCTGATGCCGCCTGCCACCTTGACCCCGACCCGCCGGCCGGCCGCCCGCTCGTAGTCGCGAACCGCGGCCAGCATGACCAGCGCCACCGGCGGAGTCGACGCGGGACTGACCTTGCCGGTTGACGTCTTGATGAAGTCGGCGCCTGCCAGCATGGCCAGCCAGGACGCGCGGGCGACGTTGTCGAGCGTGGCCAGTTCGCCGGTCTCCAGGATCACCTTCAAGTGCGCCGCGCCGCAGGCCTCCTTGACCGCCCTGATCTCCTGGTACACCTGCCCGTACCGGCCGGACAGGAACGCTCCGCGGTCGATGACCATGTCGATCTCGTCGGCACCAGCGTCGACGGCCTCGGTCACGTCGGCCAGCTTCAC
>JASHXW010000100.1 GCA_030043395.1 Streptosporangiaceae bacterium | reverse complement strand
AGGTGCCAGCCAGGCATGATGACACTTGCATTGGTGAAAACCGCGCCGTCGCCCACCTCCCGGCCGCGGTTGAGCCTGACAATCTCCGGATAGCGATCACCTGAACCCAAGTACCGCTCTGCGATGGTCCACAGGCACTCTCCCGGCCGGACGACGATGATGCGCTCTGGCACCGCGATCCCAGCACTGCGTGACGTTAGCTCGCGGGCGTGATGGTGCTGCGCCTCCGGCAGAGTCCTCGCAGCCAGCAGACTCCCTAACGGAGGCACCGTTCCCGTTCCTGCGGTGGCGGCCAAGGCAGGCGACGCGACCAGAGGCGCAATGGCCGGGGCCGCGAAGCTCAGCGATGCGACGGCGATCAGGCGGCCTGCTGCGCTTTGTAACCCCGCCAGGTGGAGCCGTGGTGGCGGGCGTCCGCGAACATGCGCCTGTGCCTCGGCAAGGACTGCAAGGGTGAAGGCCAGCCACGCCAGCCAGGAGATGTACCGAACCGCGCTCACGAACATGGCGCCGTTATCGGGGCGCATGAGGGCGGACAGGCCCTGGTGCCAGGACGGCCATCTCCGCGGAATCGGTGATCCGCCCAGTTGCATGAGGGCCAACGGCAGGCCGGACGTCAGCGCAACCAGGGTAACCAGTGCCACTAGCCCGGCCAGGACGTCCCGGACTCGGCTGGCGCTCATGACCCTGGACCGGTCACGCCGGTCACCAAGGATGCGATAGCGGTGGCGGTAGCGCTCATCGAGTCGACACCCACGATGGAGAGCACGGTGGTCGGTTCGGTGATCGTGACGGTTACCCGGATCTGGTTCGTTCCGACCATGCCGACCGACCCGTCGTAGCCCGCTTCCGCCAGATAATCGCGTGCGGCGGCCACTGCCTGATTCGGGTCGACCCGGAAGGTGCCGGACCGGTAAGCGACAGACTTGTCCACCTGGCCGGCCCCGGCGCGGGCGGCCTCCTGAGCGATTGACGACGCGACCGCGTTCTCGTCGAGCTTGCGGCCGCCATCGATTACGAGGCCAGCGAGCGCCAGGAGCGCGACCATCAGCGCGGCAAGCATCAGGGTGAGCGATCCTCGATCGCTCCCTAGGCAAGGGCGGACGTCGCGGCTACTCCAGGTAGCACGGCCATGTCGTCCGACGCGGCAATGACGTCGTTGCGAAGCCCTGGTCATGCTGGCGTCCGCTCACGATAGGGATCGAGTGGCGAGGCGAAGACCGCGCGCAGGTTACGCGATCCCGGGATTCCGGGCATGAGAAGGTCGGACAAGCGCACCGTGCAGCTAACGCTCGCGCTCACCTCCGCGGGCTGCCCGACCGGGGCCGAGAAGCCACCTAGGTCGAGAGTAACGACCGGCTGGCACTGCAGGTCGTCGGCGCGCAGCGCTGCCCGAGCGCTCATGAGCGCTTCCTGGCGAGCCGAGCCCGCGCTCAACGCCAGGGACGCCTGCCGGGCCGCATCGCGTGCCGCGGCGTCGACCGCACCCTGTGCTACCGACGTCCGGCCTGCCGCGATCACCAGCGCGATGAGGAACATGATTACGGGCGCGAGGATGATCAGCTCGAGCGCGGCATTGCCAGCCTGCGTCTCATCGGCCATTCGCGCACGTTCCTTCTCAGCCACGGGTATCACCGAGGAGGCGGACCGCCAGCCGGGCGAGGCAAGCCGACCGCCGCGGATAATCGGCCGGCGGCGGAAGACCGCCCTCATCCGCGGCAAGCGCGATGAAGCGCTCGACCGGAGCAGTGACGACCTCGCTGACGCTGACGGCCATTCCGGGAACCAGGGCGGGAACCTTGCCGGTAACCCTGATCCGGATCGTCGCCGTTGTGCTGCCGACAGCCGAGGCCGAGGGTGCGATCAGGAAGCCCGGAGCTGCCGATCTGGCGAAGGCCACGGCGGCCCGGACACCCGCACTGTGCGGCCGGTCGGCAGTGCGGGCCACGTCTGCGCCCTGCCGGGCGGCCGCGAGAGCCGTCTCCCGCGCCATGTACCACACGGCGGCCTGGACGATCACCATGAGGCTCAGCAGGAAGACAGGCATGACGATCACGTAGCTGAGGGTCAGGGCACCCCGGTCCGCTGGCACCCGCATGCTAGGGCAGGTGCTTTGCTTCGGCTCGGATAGCCGCATTGAACAAGCCCGCCGCTATCGCCCCAGCCGCCACCAGGGCCACGGCAATGATGATCCATTCGAGCGTCAGTGCTCCAGCTTCGTTACTGACCATAACCCGTACTCGGGCGCGGGCCCGGTCGGACAGGTGGCGGATCGCGAGCAAAGTGGCACGCATGGATTGCCTCCTCTTTTGCGGATGTGCATTATCCGAAGGTCCGGTAGACGACAGGAAAGATCAGCAGCAGCAGGAAGCCGATCCCGAGAAGCGCGACCGGGACGACCATCGTGGTGCTACGCGCGCCTGCTTTCGACCGCATGGCAGCCAGCGCCTCCCTGCGCATCGACTCAGCGCGGGCGGCCAGCGTCTGCAGGATGCGCGCCCCTTCCTGGCCTGCTACCTCAGCGATCTCTGCAAGGTCGGCCAGCTCGCTCACCCCAGTCACCGCGGCGAGGTCGGCCAGCCCTTCCCATGGCGGTCGGCCTGCCTTGCGCGCGCCCCCTAGCGCCTCGGCGATTCGCGTGAACGCCCATCCCCCGCCGATCTGGGCGGCTGCTTCCAGTGCCTGCGTCGGCCCGGCACCACTCCCGCGCTCCAGCGCGACGAGGTCGAGGTAGCTCGTCAGAGCGTGCCGGAAGTCAGCCCGCGTCTCGGCCGCGTTAACCCTGATAGCTAGGTCGGGTACGAAGAAAAGCCCGAGCCCTAGCCCGACTGACACCACGGCCGGGACGGTCCACGGTAGCCGTGCACTAGTAAGAACGGGCAACGCCGTAAGGACTGGGATGGCACCAAGTCCAGCCAGCCCGCAGACGACTTTGCTGGCTAGCCAATGCTCGCGATCCTTCCCGAGTAACTCCAGGTCTGTATCGGGGACTGGCAGCCACGGCGCAATTGCCCGCAGGCAACCGCTGAGCGTGCCCGGCCCTGGGGCAGGCTGCTCCTCGGCTCCGGCGAAACGAATCCTCGCGAGTGCCGCATCGAGCCGGGGCCTGTCCGGCACGAGCAGGCTGACCACCAAGTACGCACCTAGGCCAGCGGCGGCGCCCGCGATGATCACGACCAGGATCACCGGGTACTCCCTTCCCGGCGCGGGGAGGCAGGCGCAGTAGTTGCCGGGTCAAGGAAGCGGCCGGGCGCCGGTATCGTGCCGAGCCGGTGCATCCAAGCCAGGCCGGCGGCGTAGAGCAGGCAGACCAGCGCCAGCACGCCTTCGCCAGCGACGGTTCCGTAAGGCGCGGAATACGAGCGGTTCAAGATCGCGAACGCCGTGAAGCCGGCAAGGAAGACGATGATCCAGCGGACTGTGGTGCGGTGTTGCGCGCGGTCAGCCTCGATCTCCCGGCGCGCTGCCACGTCCCTGGCAAGGATCTCTGCCAGCGCGGTGAGCACGCCATGAGCCGCACCGCCGCGCTGGCCGGTGGCGATGATCAGCGCGGCCGCGATCCGGTCACCGGTGGGATCGTTGATCTCGCTGGCGAACTCGCGGAGCGCATCCTGGGTGCTGACCCTGCTAGCCAGCCGCCTGGCCAGAGCATCGACTGGCCCGGCGATGGCGGCAGGAGCGGTTCGGGCACTGGCCTGCAATGCGTCCTGCAAGCCCCGGCTTGCGGTCAGCATGTCGGCGAGCCTGCGGGTCCACTGCTCAAGCCCTTCCAGCTTGGCGATCTGGTGCCTGCTTGCGCGCGTCGTGGTAAGCCGTGGTACGAAAATCACCGCAGCGGCGGCGGCCAGAGCTGCCACCGGCCAGCCGCTGATCGCGAGCATCGCCATCCCGGCGGCTAGGCCCAGCAGCGCCTGGCGTCTCATTGGCGTGGTGAACGTGCGGGCTGGTGACCAAGCTGGCGGCCTTCCGGGCGCCGGCGCCCGGCGGGTCAGCTCTGCCACCAGCAGGATCAGCCCGACGCAGACCAGTGCGCCCGCGGCAGCTGCGAGCATCATCTGGTCACCGGCCCAGACCGCGGCATACTCGCGCTGAAGCCGGCCGCCTCCAGCCGTGACAGAAGTTGCGCCGAAGGGGAATGCGCCGCCACCGCGCGGCCACCTGGACCGTCAGGCAGGAACAGGCGGTTTACCGCGGGCCTGTCCGTGTCACCTGGTGGCATTACCTCGAGGATCTCGGAAACGAACCGGACTGTCCGCTGACCGTCGTAGCGCTTTCGCACATGAACGATAAGGTCCACGGCCATTCCCACCAGGATGTGAATGGCCCGCTCGGCCAGCGCCAGTCCGCCACGGAGGCCGAGGATGAGTATCCGGTCGAACGCCTCGGCCGGTGAGTTCGCATGCAGGGTGCACATCGAGCCCTCCTGGCCCGAGTTCATTGCCTCCAGCATCGGCATGATCTCGCTACGGCGAACTTCGCCGACGATGATCCGCTGCGGATTGTGCCGTAGTGCGTGCGCGATCAGGTCATGCAAAGAGACTTCGCCTGCGCCGTCGGAGTTGGCTTCGCGAACTTCGAATGCGATCACATCCGGGTGCTGCTCGCGTTTGTGCAAGTAGAGCTCGTACTCGGTCTCCAGCGTGGCGATTCGCTCACCTGGCCCGATCTCGCTCGCCAGCGCCCGGAGCAGGGTCGTCTTGCCGGAGTTCACGCCTCCAGTGATGACGATGTTGCATCGGCTTCGCACAGCTGCCCCGAGGAACGCTGCCACCTCGTGGTCGAGGGTGCCGAGCCTGATCAGGCTGCGCAGCGTGACGTCCAGCTGCCCGTGCCTGCGCAGCGATAAGCACGGGCGCGGCGTGACCCACATGCTGCCCGTCATTCGCGCACCGTCGGTGAGCGCAACGCTGACCAGCGGTGAGGCTGCCGAGAAGTCACGCGCGGTCTGGCCGCCGCGGTTCGCCCAGGTGCGGATCAACTCACAGAGCGCCTCGTCGGTGTCGGCGACCGGCGGCGCGGCCACGCGTTCGCCGGTCGAGTACGTGACCCAGACGCGGTCGCAACCATTGACGTCGATGTTCTCCACTTGCGGGTCGCGCAGGTACGCGGCGAGTGGCCCGAGGTCATAGCGCTGGTCGTAGACCGCCTGGGCCAGTGCCTGCAGTTCCCGTGATGTAGGTACAGGGGCACCCTGGCGTACCTGGTGGCTGGTCCAGGTCCTGACCGCGTCCTCAATCAGTGGCATGACATCCGCCTGCGCCGCCCGATCGGGCAGCCTGTCGGCGATCATGGCGAGGATCCGCGGCGTGTCCCGCAGCATTTGCGTCGGAGCAGCCGACGTTGCTCGCCGGATCGGAGTGACTGGCTCCGTCCGAGCGAAGCGCGGGGCCGACTCGGTCCGGTCACCCGACGTGGCTGAACCGGCATGCGGGGCGCGGCCGTGCGGATACTCCGCGCGCGTCTGGTCCGGTGGCCAGGTCAAGCCGGTCATCGCGGTTCCCCAGTCGGAACCGCGGCTCGCTCGCGTTGCGTGATGCCGAGGCCGAACTGGACGATGGCCGTGCCTGCCGTCCGGGCACCCCGAATGAGCGGACGACCGGCAAGTCCTGACCTACGGCCGTCACCGTCCGAGAGCACTGCAGCCGTCCGGGAGTCCAGCGGAAGGGTAGCTATGACCTGGAGGCCGAGGGTCTTCCTTATCTCCTTCGGCGCGATCCCGTGTTCGCCGATCAGTAGCAGTCCGATCCGCGCTTGGCCGTCAAGCTGCTGGGCGATCATCTCGATCCTGGCGCTTGCGCGCGCCACCTGGCGCAACGATGGCCGAAGCACCAACACGACGGCAGCGGACTCGGCCAGTACGCTCAGCGACAGGCAGCCGCCGGCGTCAATTCGTCCGCAGTCGGCGATCACGGCGGCCTTGTGGCTAGCCAAGGTCTTGGCGATGACAGGCCACGCGTCAGCAAGGCCGATCGCCTGCCGCGGGTCGCCTAGCCCGGCCAGGAACCTCGCGCTGCTCCTATCCGCCAGTGGCACAAGCTGCGCCTCGAGCTCGGCCGCAAGGGCGGCGCGACCCTCACCTGCCGCGAAAGCAAGCCCGACAAGCCCGTGCGGCGAAGCTAGGTGACCGGCGAACAGCCCGGCGACGATGTCTCCGCAAGCCGGATCGCATTCGGCCACGACAACAGGGCGCGGCCAGGTCAGCGCCAGCGCCAGCGCAGCGGTGGTCACTCCGGGCGAGCCGCCGCCGGATACGAGCGCATACATGGTCATCACGGCACCAGCCGAACCACGATCAGCGAGAACTGGCCTGTCGACGCCTGCTCGGCAACGGCGGCACCCCTTCCGGCAGCCACCAGCACGTCCACCACCCTGTAGCCGTCGGCGTCGGTGCCAGGAGTAACCGCCTCAACCACTGCGGCCACGGGAGCGGTCAGCACCGGCGCCGTCGCCGACGAACCCGGCTCGCCCTGAGCACCAGGCGTTGCTACGACCAGAATGCGGTCACCGGGCATCAACCCGCTGGCCGGCAATACGGATGGCCGCATCGGCAGCGGCACCAGCACCTGTCCAGGTCCCGGCGGCCGGACCGTGGCGAGCTCGTCAGCCGCAAGCAGCATTCCGGGGTAGAGCTGGGTTCCGGCCACCTGACCGATCACCTGGCGCAGCTGGGCTGCCGGGATGAACTGGACGCCCTGGCTGGCCGACAGGCTCGCCGTGCCGATGTCGCTGGCTGTAATGGGTTCACCTGCGGGCACGTCAGATGTGGCGACGAGCACTGGCTCACGACGGTTTGTTTCGGAATAAACGGCAGTACTTGCCAGCACGCCCACTCCGATGAGGGCGACCGCGAGCGCAACCATTCCCGGGCGCCGGCGGCGTGGCAGCCTCACGAGCGGGACCACGGGCTCCGTCGGCCGTGATCTGCCTCCGAGGGCCGTATCGACGTCCGGATACAGCGCCGTTCCGACGTCTGGGTTCATGGAGCCGCTCACGGCGAAGTCACCAGTGCCTCTCCCTGGGCGACTCGAAGCCCGAAGCCGGTTTCCGTCGCGTAGGCGGTCGTGATCACGCCCCCTGCGCCACCGGATCCGGTCCAGCTGATCGTCCAGGTCACGATCAGTGCAACCTGATAGGCGTTCCCCGGCTGGCCCGCCGATGGCTCCGCGTAAAGGTAGGAACAGCTCGTCTGCTGCTGGCTTGCCGGAAGAGCGGGATCGAAGGCGATGCCCGGCCCAGGGCAAGCAACTGCCGGCAGGCCGCCGCCGGGAGCGAATGCGATGGCGGTTGGGCGGGCGATCGCAGTGGCCCAGACAGGGCCGGCACTCACTGTGACCGACACCCGGTGCCATTGCGACGCGGGCACCCAGAACCACTCGGGCAGGCCGACCAGGCCGTCCTTTCCCCTTGGCGGGGCTGTGAACGCCTCCAGGCTTGGGACTCTCAAATGGCCGATGGCGATTTCCAGTAGTTGCAGCGGGCTGATCGCCGGGGCGCCGGTCTTGATGCTCACCTCGACCAGCTCGCCGTTCAGGGGACCGGAAGATCCAGGGCAGGTCATGATGTCCCACTGGTAGCCAGGCTGCGGCGGCCCGGTCCCAGTTCGCTCCAAGATGCCGGCACTGGCCTTGGTGTAGGTACAGGTGTACTTGGCGGTGCCGTGGGAGCCCGGCTTACCGCCGCTGCCGCCTGAGTAGACGCAAATCCAGGTGTAGTCGACCGGATAACAGCCCCCGCCGTTGGCCGACATCGCCGGCGAGGCTAATGCGCTGCCGGGACCTGGCATGCCGGTAGCCATTGCGGCCAAGGCAGCCACCACTACGGCGCGGATCAGTACGCGCATGGCCGAGCCACCGTAATCGCATCAGTGACCAGCCAGCGCCCGTGCTCAAGTGCGAGCGTAGTGATCAAGTTGTCATGTGGCTGACCGAGCCCGCCGACGACCTGGCCGGTCTGCCAGTCCTGGAAGCCCGCATGGGACATGTCGATGCAGTCGTGGACTGCAGCTGTTCGGCTCCCGGTGAACGTGACGCCCATGATGTGAAGCACCGGTTCGCCGTAGGAGATCTCGTCGCGCCGCCATAATCTCCGCAGGCCATTTACCAAGGCCGCGACTGCGGTCCGCGGCACGTAACCGGCCAGGATCTCAGTAGCCCGCTGCGGATTGCGCGAGTCGAGAGCATTATTCGTTGCCCGCCAGTAGCCCCGGTAGGCCCCGATTACAAGTTCGCGGGCCGACTCGTGAGCGGGCGCCGCGCTCGTCGCCGTCGCATGCGGACCGCGCACTGGCAGTCTCACCGGTGCGGCCGTGGCACCGCAACCGGCTAGTCCTCCGACTAAGCCCGCAACCAAGCCGGTAGCCAGTCCGACCGCCCATTTGCCGCCCAACATCCGGGTGCCAGAGCGTCGCCCGGTGCCCGAAGGCCGCCCGACGCGAGACAGCCGCCCGACCCGAGAGCGCCGCCCAACGTCCCAGCCAGCCGAGGATTCGCGCATTCTGTGTCTCCTGTCCATATCCATCGGGCCTGGGAACCCCGGGGGGTCAGGTTGCGCGTGAAGATGGGCGCAACCTGGGGCACCCAGGCCCGCGTCGCAGGACTCTAGAGCCAGTCCGGTGAGCGATA
>JASHXW010000099.1 GCA_030043395.1 Streptosporangiaceae bacterium | reverse complement strand
GCGGATCCCTGGCAAGGTTCTTCGTCTTAATGGCGGTCTCGCGAGTACTGATGATCGCGCGGCCAGAGCCGTCGATGCCAACGGAGACCGGCGAGAGCTGCGGCCGCCCGTCGGAACGGTTTGTCGCGAGCACCGCCCGGTGATTGACGCGCATGAACTCCCTGGCATCTTCGAGGTTCATGCTCGGAGGTCAGGCGCCGTTCATCCGGGTGCGCCGCTGCACCTCGTACTCGTGCACGATGGCTGCGGCGTACGCGTGCGACAGGCCGTGCTCGTCGGCCAGCCAGGTCGCGCGCTCAGCGTGGCGCATGAAGGAGGGCCCGGATTCCAGGCGATGGAACCACTCCCTGAGATCGCTACCGGTGACCCGCGGGATGCGGGCTATCAGGTTCTTGTGCATCTCAGGCGAGTGGATCAGGGACAAGGGGCACCTCCAGGCCGAGCTTCTCCTGAGTCGAGAGTGCACCACCACGAGCCTGCTGGCAAGACCTGAGCGTGACACTTCCGTTATGCAACGAAAGCGGGGCTGGATCAGGAGAGCCGCTCGAAGATCATCGCCATGCCCTGACCGCCGCCGACGCACATCGTCTCGAGGCCGAAGGTCTTGTCGTGGTACTGCAAGCTGTTCAGCAGCGTCGAGGTGATCCGGGCTCCCGTCATGCCGAACGGATGGCCGACAGCGATGGCGCCGCCGTTCACGTTCAACTTGTCCAGGTCGATCTGCAGGTCGCGGTAGGAGGGGATCACCTGTGCGGCGAACGCCTCGTTGATCTCGACTAGGTCGATGTCCTCGATGGTCATGCCTGCCCGCGCTAGCGCCTGCCTGGACGCCTCGACCGGGCCGAGTCCCATGATCTCGGGGGACAGCGCAGTCACGCCGGTCGACACGATCCTGGCCAGCGGCGTGATCCCGAGGTCAGCCGCCTTGCGGTCGCTCATCACGATGACGGCCGCTGCGCCGTCGTTGAGTGGACAGCAGTTGCCAGCCGTGACCGTGCCATCGGGCCGGAAGACAGGCTGCAGGGTCGAGGTCTTCTCCAGTGTCACGCCAGGCCTCGGCCCGTCGTCAGAGGCGATGACAGCGCCGTCGGGCAGGGTCAGCGGGGTGATGTCGCGCTGCCAGAATCCGTCGGCGATTGCCTTCTCCGCCAGGTTCTGTGACCTCACCCCGAACTCGTCTTGTTCGTGCCGGCTGATCTGGCGAAGCTGAGCCACGTTCTCGGCCGTCTGACCCATCGCGATGAAGACGTCGGGAATCTGCCCGTCCTCGCGCGGATCGTGCCAGATGTCAGCGCCCCCCAGTGCCCGGGCCGCGCCACGCTCTTCGGCTTCGGCGAAGACCGGGTTCTTCGTGTCGGGAGCGCCGTCGCTGCTGCCCTTGCCGAACCGGCTGACGCACTCCACTCCGGCCGAGATGAAGACGTCGCCCTCGCCGGACTTGATCGCGTGGTAGGCCATCCTGGTGGACTGCAGCGAGGAGGAGCAGTACCTGGTGATGGTCGTGCCAGGCAGCTTGTCGTAGCCGAGCATGATGGCCACCACGCGCGCCATGTTGTAGCCCTGCTCGCCGCCGGGCAGCCCGCATCCGAGTATGAGGTCCTCGACGTCCGCGGGATCGAGCTGCGGGACCTTGGCCAGGGCCGCGGTGATCATCTGCGCCACCATGTCGTCGGCGCGCATGCCGGTCAGCGATCCTTTGAAGGCTCGCCCGATGGGCGAGCGCGCGGTCGCGGCTATGACTGCGTCTGGCATGGCTGCTCCTGACGTGCGGCGTTTACCGCACAGTAGCTTACGGCCGACGCCGAGTCAGCCCCGGTCAGCCAGGAACGAGCGCCAGTCCTGGTGGAGTCAGCGCTCCCGCCCTGCCGGGGTTCAGGCGCTCCGGCGCGGGCGAGGGAGCCTGCCCGGGCCGGTCACCAGCGACGGACTCAGGCAGACGTGCCAGGCCTGCCCCTCGTCAATGACGTTGACCTCGCCGGCTCGCTGGCGGTCGAGCAGTAGTCCGCGCAGGATGCGGTGGGCGTGGAAGCGCCGGTACCAGGTCATCTCGATGTCAGCGGCGAAGCCGACGCAGTGCGAGCTTGGCAGCGGTGCCATGTAGCCGAGATCCTTCAGGTGCCGCTGATGCGCCACGCTCCTGGCCAGGCTGGTCACCCACAGCGGCGGCGTGCCGGGCGGCGCGACCTGCTCGAAGGCCTCGCTGACCTGGTTAAGCCACATGACGGTCTGCGGACGGGCCTTGGCCAGCGACAGCCCGGCGGTGCGCGGCGTGCGACCGGGCAGCGCCCGGCGCTCGGCCGATCGCGCGGCCCTGCTGACGAGAGTCGAGGCCTGGTGGCGGTACCTGAAGTGAACCCGGCCGGCCCGGTCCAACTGGTCGAGGTCGATCAGCTCCGCTGACTGGCGGACGTCAGAGTCCTGCTGGTAACTGCGCGTCCGGCCCCACCAGACAGCCTCTATCTGGGCGAGGAGGTCGGTACGGACGAGCGAGGCGATGCTGCTGCTGGAGTTGCGCATGGTCGGCTCGAAATTCCGCACGTCGAACAACAGCCTGGCGGCTGTGGCGTCCAGGCCATCGGGAGTGGCCGTCAGAATGACGGCGAACTCCTCCTCGGAAAGGCGCCTGCTGAGAATGTGCTCGGCGTACTCGGTATCAGACGCCCCGCACTGAGCGATCTCGAGCACCAGGTCCGCGACCGCCGCCCGGTACGGGCCCAGTGCGGGCAGGCAGGGGGAGAAGTCCGCCGGCGGCGGTGGTGTTGCCTTCGTTTCGGCTCGGTCGGCCAGCCACACTGTCATGAGTGCCCCCTCGACGCGTTAGATGTGCCGAACACTCAGCCCCCTGAAATGCGCGACTCACAGAGTGTAACAACATGACTTCGATCCGTAGTGGCCTTTAAATCTTCGTCCCTTCTCGTTCGGTACTGGCCGTTGCGGCAGCCTGCCGGCGCAAGTGTGCTGATCTGGCGGCGGATGCCTGCATGGACTTCATGCGCGGGCACGGCGGCTAGTCTCTTAGCCATGCAGGTGCACGAGTCGCTGATCGACCTCATCGGGAACACGCCGCTGCTGAGGCTGCGCAAGGTCACGCGCCATCTAGCCAGCGGGCACAGCCGCAGCGCTGCCGAAGAGCCGCCGGGCGGTGCGCCCGCCGTGCTTGCCAAGATCGAGTACGTCAACCCCGGCGGCTCGGTCAAGGACCGCATCGCGCTGCGCATGGTGCAGGAAGCCGAGGCATCAGGGGCCCTGCGCCCTGGCGGCACGATCGTCGAGCCGACTTCGGGCAACACTGGTGTCGGCCTGGCCATCGTCGCGGCGGAGAAGGGGTACAAGTGCGTCTTTGTCTGCCCGGACAAAGTCGCGGCTGACAAGATCAGCGTGCTGCGGGCCTACGGGGCAGAGGTAGTCGTCTGCCCTACCACGGTCTCGCCGGACTCACCGGACTCCTACTACCAGGTCTCGGACCGGCTGGCCAGGGAGATCCCTGGTGGCTGGAAGCCGAATCAGTACGCGAACCCGGCCAATCCCCAATCGCACTACCTGACCACCGGTCCTGAGATCTGGGAGCAGACGGACGGCAGGGTCACGCACTTCGTCGCCGGAATCGGCACGGGCGGAACGATCTCGGGCACCGGCCGCTACCTCAAGGAGGTGTCCGGCGGCCGGGTCAAGATCATCGGCGCTGATCCGGAAGGCTCGGTCTACTCCGGTGGCACCGGGCGTCCCTACCTGGTCGAGGGCGTGGGCGAGGACTTCTGGCCGGACACCTTCGACAAGGGGATCTGCGACCAGGTGATCCCGGTCAGCGATGCCGACTCCTTCCTGATGACCAGGCGACTGGCCAGCGAGGAAGCGCTGCTGATCGGACCGTCCGGCGGCATGGCGGTGGTGGCCGCGCTGGCGGTCGCCGAGCGGGCCGGGCCTGGCGACGTCATCGTGGTGCTGTTGCCTGACGGCGGCCGCGGTTACCTGTCGAAGGTCTTCAACGACGACTGGATGGCCGACTACGGCTTCCTGACGTCCGCCACGGCCGAGCCGCGTATCGCCGACGTGCTCGACCACAAGCGCGGCCAGCTGCCGCTGTTCGTCCACGCGCATCCGGCCGAGACGGTGCGCGCGGTGATCGAGACCCTGCGCGAGTACGACGTGTCGCAGCTTCCCGTGCTGAAAGAGGAGCCGCCGGTGATGGCCGCCGAGGTGGTCGGCTCGATCACCGAGCGCGACCTGCTCGATGCCCTTGTCTCCGGGAAGGCAGCGCCTGGCGAGCCAGTCTCCGCGCACATGTCGGCACCGTTGCCGATGATCGGCTCCGGAGAGCCCATCAGCGCGGCGATCGCGGCCCTGGAACGGGCCGGCGCGGCGGTCGTGCTTGTCGACGGCAAGCCTGCTGGCATGATCACCAGGCAGGACGTGCTCACCTTCCTGGCTGGGTAAGAGGACTCACAGGCTAAGTGACCCACGGGCTAGGAGGATTCACCTGATGACTCAGCTCAGCTCCGCAGACGGCTTCGAAACCCTGGCGATCCACGCGGGCCAGGAACCAGACCCGATGACGGGCGCGGTTATCACGCCGATCTACCAGGTATCGACTTATAAGCAGGACGGCGTCGGCGGACTGCGCGGCGGCAAGCGGTCCGGTGCCGAGTCCGGGCCAGGACGCTGGATCGAAGGCTACGACTACTCGCGGTCCGCGAATCCGACCAGGGGGGCGCTGGAGGATTGCCTGGCCGCCCTGGAAGGCGGCACCAGGGCGCTGGCTTTCGCGTCTGGCATGGCCGCCGAGGACTGCCTGCTACGGGCGGCCTGCCGCCCCGGCGACCACGTGCTGATCCCGCACGACGCCTACGGCGGCACGTACCGCCTGTTCGACAAGGTGCTTTCGCACTGGGGCATCACCTACCACCCGGTCCCGGTCTCGGATGTGAGCGCGGTCCGGGCTGCCATGGCTGAACACGGCGCAGCGGTGATCTGGATCGAGACGCCCACCAACCCGCTGCTCTCGATCGCCGACATCAGCTCGCTCGCGGAGATCGCCCACGCGGCCGGAGCGCTGCTTGTCGTGGACAACACGTTCGCTTCGCCTTACTTGCAGCAGCCGCTGGCGCTTGGCGCCGACGCGGTCGTGCACTCGACGACCAAGTACATTGGCGGCCACTCAGACGTGGTCGGCGGAGCGCTGGTGGTCTCGGACGCCGAGCTGGCAGAGCGACTGGCCTTCCTGCAGAACGCAACCGGCTCGCCCAGTGGTCCTTTCGACGCCTGGCTGACGCTGCGCGGGGTCAAGACCCTTTCCGTCCGGATGGACCGGCACTGCGCCAACGCGGCCCAGGTGGCCGCGATGCTCGCCAGCCATCGATCCGTTGCCCAGGTCTTCTACCCAGGGCTACCCGATCATCCGGGCCACGAGATCGCCGCCAAGCAGATGCGCGGCTTCGGCGGCATGGTGTCGTTCCGGCACGCGGGAGGCGAGGAAGCGGCCGTGGCGATGTGCGGGCGGACCCGGCTGTTCACCCTGGGAGAGTCGCTTGGCGGCGTGGAATCGCTCATCGAGCATCCGGCCCGGATGACCCATGCCTCGGCAGCCGGATCGGTGCTCGAAGTCCCGCCCGACCTGGTCAGGCTGTCCGTGGGGATCGAGAGTTCCGACGACCTGATCGAGGACCTCCGCGCTGCCCTGAGCTGAGCGCCCGGCTTATCTCCAGATCATCAGCACGAGGATGACCAGCCAGATAAGGCTGACCACACCGCCGATCATGGCAATCCTGCCGCGCTCCATGGCAGCCACGTGAAGTGAGCGAGGCCGCGAATCGTCCGTTTGCTGATGCGATTCCGCTGAATGGTGCGACTCACCTGAATGGTGGGACTCGCCGGAATGGCGGGCTTCCTCGGAGGCGGTCTCATCGCTAACGGCGTCGCCCTGGAACTCCGTGGCGAGCGCGGTTCCTGGCCCGGCAGCGGCGTCGGCCTCGTCCAGCGCCCGGATGGCGCGGCGCTGGTCGCGCACGATCAGGGCGAGAAGCACCACGGCGACCACGAACAGGGTGGCGGAGATGATCAACCATGGCTGGCCGTCCACGCTCAGCATTGACGCCAGCCCGAATCCGGCGATCAGGACGCCGACCGAGCCGAGGGTGAAGATGAAGGTAATCCTGGACAGGAAGCGCACGACCTTGACATCGCGCTGCCTGATGTAGCGCGGCGTGGACATGATCGCCAGGGTCACTGGCCCGATCGTGAAGATCACGAAGGCGATGTGCACCCACAGGACGAGGCGCTGGGAGAAGGACATGGGGCGAGTCTAGAACTCGCTAGCACTGATTCCCGTCGTGCCGGCATCTGCGGCGTCTTCGGCGTTTCGGGTTGACTGGCTGATTGTCTAGATACATATCCAGAAAAATGCCGGGGCTAGGGCCGTCGCGGCCGCAGCCCCGGCACTTCCGGGACTCTCGCCATGCGCTGTCTTACGGCGCCCGCCCGGGGCGACCGCGACCGCATGCGCGGCAGAGATGATGTTCGAGTCGGTCTGGCTACTTCTTGTTCATGACGAACGCGCCAGCAAGTGCCGCGATGCCGACTACGACGGCGGCGATGCCACGGTACAGGTGGTGGCCGCCGGACGCCTTGACATGGCTGCCAGCGTTCAGGAAAGCCGGAGCGGTCCCGGTGAACCACAGAATGCCAAGGACCAGCACGATAACGCCCACGACGGCCAGGGTGATGACCAGCGGCCGCTTAGAGCCGGAGTTCCCGGCGACGGATCCAGAACTCACTTTTACTTCCTCCTCGGAAGGCATTGGTTTCCTCCCACATCGGCGGGCCGCCCGCCTGGCCTTGGGAGATGACTACTGCGGCACGCTACTACGAATGAGGTGAAGAGAAGTGCTTACTTCACGAAAGCGCCCTATTTCAGCGGGCCCATACTACCTGGTGCGCTCCCTTCGTGACCGCAGGAAGTCACTAACAACGTACTCGCCAAGGCTGTCGGGCATCGCCCGGAGTACCCTGCCGCCGTTGCGGCGGGCTACCTCGTCAACGAACGAGGTCAGTCGTTCGTCGTCGGCCAGCATGAAAATGTTCAAAGTGGCCTGGCGCCTGGTCATCTTGTCTACTTCGGCCATGGTGAGCTCGAGAGTCTCAGGCGACGGTGGCCAGTCGAACCACGACGAGCCGTCCCTGCGCAGGTGGGCTGTTGGCTCGCCGTCGGTGATGATCAGGACGATCGGGTTGTCCTCAGGGCGCCGGTCAAGGAAGCGGCCGGCCAGCACGAGGGCATGGTGCAGGTTGGTGCCCTGGACCATGTCCCAGCCGAGTCCGGCCAGGTCAGTCTCCTTCAGCTCCCGTGCGTAGTTGGAGAACCCGACGACCTGCAGCGAGTCCTGCGGGAACCTTGTCCTGATCAAGGAGTACAGCGCCAGCGCCGTCTGCTTCGCGGCGCTCCACGTGCCCCGCAGCGCCATCGAGTAAGACAAGTCGACGAGCAGGCACACCGCCGCCGAGGCACGCCGCTCGGTCTCCCCGATCTCGAAGTCGCTGACTGCCAGCTTGACCGCCACGCCGCCGCCGCCGTGCGCCTCGCTGCCGGTGCCGGCCGACCCGCCGTCCGGCCGCAAGCCTGGTACGCCGCCTCTGAGCAGGGCATTGCGCACCGTGGCCGCCGTGTCGATCGGCTGCTCGTCGCCGAACCGCCACGGCCTGGTCGAGCCGGTCAGCTCGCCCGCCTGGCCGACATCGTGCTGGTCGTGATCACCATGACCGCCCTCGGCCAGGTTGGCGAACACCTTGCGCAGGGCCGTATCGCCGAGCCGTCGCACCGCCTTCGGGGTGAGCTCGAGCTTGCCTTCGTTGTGCTGCAGGTACCCCTGGCGCTCAAGCTCGCGCTCGATCTGCCTGAGCGCCTCCATGTCGTCCACCGCTTGGCGGCCGAGTGCCCGCCGCACCGCGTCCTCGTCGATGTCGTCGAGCCTGGCGCCCGGATAGTCCTGGCGCAGCGCGTCCTCGAGCTCGCCGAGGTCGGCGAGCTCGGCCAGCGCGCTCGTGGCCTCGCCGAGGCCGAGGGGGTCGCTGCCCGTCATCCGCTCGCGGCCGCCTGTGGCGTCCCAGTCCACGTCGGGTCGCATGGCACGCAGTGCCTGGGCGAGGCGGGCCATCTCCTGTGCCAGGTCAGCGTCCTGCAGCGCCTGCGACATCAGGCCGGACAGCTCTTGGCGCTGGTCGTCGGTCAGGGAGTTCAGCAGCCGCTGCGCGGCTGCCATCCGGCGGACCAGCGAGTCGACCAGTTCGTCGAGGTTCTGCGGAGCATCGGGGAAGAGGTCGCCGTACTGCTCCATGAAGGAGTCGAAGGCCTGCTGCGTGTGCTCGCCACGTGCGTTGGCCTCGATCATGTCCGTGAGCGCGGCCATCATGTCCTTGACGCGGCTCATGGCCTGCGGGTCGGAC
>JASHXW010000098.1 GCA_030043395.1 Streptosporangiaceae bacterium | reverse complement strand
AGCGCGCATGCGGCGTTCGCTGCCTGATGCGCGCCGAACAGCGGCAGGAACAAGTCGTGGTACTCACCGAGCAGGCCCTTGATGGCCAGCCGCTGCCCGCCGACCGCAAGCTCTCGGCTCAGCACGCCGAACTCGATGCCTTCCCTGGCGACGGTCGCGCCTACCTCGGCCGCCCGCCGCATCAGGGCGGCGGCCGCATCGACTGGCTGCTGGCCGAGCACCGCGACCGCTCCGGGCTTGATGATGCCCGCCTTGTCCTTGGCGATCGCCGCGACCGTGTCACCCAGGTACTGGGTGTGGTCCAGGGAGATCGGGGTGACCACGGCGACCAGGCCGTCGGCGACGTTGGTGTTGTCCCAGGTGCCGCCCATGCCGACCTCGACGACTGCCACGTCGACCGGCGCGTCGGCGAAGGCAGCGAACGCCATCCCGACGAGCACTTCGAAGAACGACAGCGGCACAGGCTGGCGTTCGTCGACAAGCTCGAGGTACGGCTCAAGCTCGCGGTAGACCTCGACGAAGCGCTCCTGGCTCAGCGGCTCCCCGTCGATGCAGATCCGCTCGCGCATCGACACCAGATGCGGGCTGGTGAACAATCCGGTGCGCAGTCCGCGGGCGCGCAAGAGCACCTCGGTCATCCGCGCGGTCGAGGTCTTGCCGTTGGTCCCGGTGATGTGGATCACCGGGTAATTGCGCTGCGGTTCCCCGAGCAGGCTGGTCAGGTCCCTGATCCGGTCAAGCGATGGCTCGATCGAGTGCTCAGGGCGCCGCACCAGGATCTGCTGCTCGATCGCCTTGAGCTCGGCGGAGATGTCAGCGCTCATGGGCCGTCATGACTCGACCAGGAGGGTCAGTCGTTCCTCGATCCTGGCGATCTCGGCTTGCGCGGCGGCGAGCCTGTCCCGGGACTTGGCCACCACGTCGGCGGGTGCGCGATCGATGAACGACTGGCTGGAGAGCTTTCGTTCTGAAACCTCGGCATCAGCCCGGGCGGCGGCGAGATCCTTTTCCAGCCTGCGCCGCTCGGCGGCGACGTCGATTCCCGCCGCCGTGTCCAGCCGCACCGTGACACCCTCGGCCTGCACCGAGGCGTTCGGGCGGAACGCGCCGAGGTCAGCTGGCTCGGTCAGCCGGAGCAAAGCCCGGATGGATGACTCGTGCGGCGCGAGCGGCAACTCGCCGATCCCCTCGAACGTTGCCGGGACCGGCTGCGTGGGCCGCAGCCCCTGGTCAGCACGGAACCGGCGAACCCCGGTGACCAGGCGCATCAGCGAGTCGATCACGGCCTCGGCCTGCGGGTCAGCCGCCTGCAGGTCGGGCGCCGGCCAGGGCGCGATCATCACCGACTCACCGCCGGTCAGCGCGGTCCACAGCTCCTCGGTGACGAATGGCATCACGGGGTGGATCAGCCGCAGTAGCTGGTCGAGCACGTGGCCGAGCACCCGGCGGGTCAGCGCGGCCGCCTCGGCGTCCGGGCCGTTCAGCGTGGCCTTGGCCAGCTCCAGGTACCAGTCGCAGAACTCGTCCCACGCGAAGTGGTACAAGGCATCGCAGACCTTGGCGAACTCGAACTCCTCGAACAGCGCGTCGACCTCGACCACGAGAGCGCCCAGCCGGGACAGGATCCACCGGTCAGGGACACTGAGCCTGGCTCGCTCGGCCGCGCTCATCGGCGTGTGGTCGGCGATCGCGTCGTTCATGAGCGCGAACCTGGTCGCGTTCCAGAGCTTGTTGCAGAAGTTCCGCGCCCCGGCGACCCACTCCTCGCTCAGCGCGACGTCACCGCCCGGGCTCGCTCCCCTGGCCAGGGTGAACCGCGTCGCATCGGCGCCGAACCGGTCGATCCAGTCAAGCGGGTCGACGGTGTTGCCGCGCGACTTGGACATCTTCTTGCCGAACTGGTCCCGGACCAGGCCGTGCAGCGAGACCTGGCGGAACGGCACGGACTGCTCGGGCCCTTCGCCGGCCATCGCGTACAGGCCGAACAGCATCATCCGCGCGACCCAGAAGAACAAGATGTCGTAGCCGGTCACCAGCACGCTGGTCGGATAGAACGTGCGCAGGTCCGCTGTGTCGTCCGGCCAGCCGAGCGTGGAGAACGGCCACAGGGCCGAGGAGAACCAGGTGTCCAGCACGTCGGGATCTTGCGCCCAGCCCGCGCCCGGCGGCTCCTCATCAGGTCCGACGCACCGGACCTCGCCGTCGGCGGAGTACCAGACCGGGATCCGGTGCCCCCACCAAAGCTGACGGCTGATGCACCAGTCGTGCATGTCGTCGACCCAGTCGAAGTAGCGCGCCGCGAGCTGGTTCGGGTAGATCCGCGTCCGGCCGTCCCGTACTGCGTCTCCGGCAGCCTTCGCGAGCGGCCCGACCTTGACGAACCACTGCAGCGAGAGGCGCGGCTCCACCGTCGTGCCGCATCTGTCGCAATGACCGACGGCGTGGACATATGGCCTTTTCTCTTCCACGACACGGCCGTCTTCGCGCAAGGCCGCGAGGACAGCCGGCCTGGCCTCGAACCTGTCCAGGCCCTCGAACGGACCAGGTGCCGTGATCACCCCGCGCTCGTCCATGATCACCAGGCTGGGCAGGTCATGGCGCCGGCCGATCTCGAAGTCATCGGGGTCGTGCGCCGGGGTGACCTTCACGGCACCGGTCCCGAAGTCCGGGTCGACGTGCGGGTCAGCGACGACCGGGACCATGCGGCCGGTGAGCGGCAGCTCGATGCTGGTGCCGACCAGGTGGGTGTAGCGCGGATCATCAGGATGCACGGCGACAGCCGTGTCTCCGAGCATGGTCTCGACCCTGGTGGTCGCCACGACGATCGAGCCGTCACCGTCGCCATAGCGGATGCTGACCAGCTCGCCGTCGTCGTCGGAGTGATCCACCTCGATGTCGGACAACGCGGTCATGCAGCGCGGGCACCAGTTGATGATCCGGTCGGCACGGTAGATCAGGCCGTCGTCGTAGAGCCGCTTGAAGATGGTCTGGACCGCACGGGACAGGCCGTCGTCCATGGTGAACCGCTCGCGCGTCCAGTCCACGCTGTCGCCAAGACGCCGCATCTGCGACAAGATCTTGCCGCCGTACTCGCCCTTCCACTGCCAGACCCGCTCGACGAAGGCCTCCCGGCCCAGGTCGTGCCGGCTCAGGCCTTCCTTGGCGAGTTCGCGCTCGACCACGTTCTGCGTGGCGATGCCCGCGTGGTCGGTGCCGGGCAGCCACAAGGCGTTGTAGCCCTGCATCCGGCGACGGCGGATCAGCGAATCGATGAGCGTGTGGTCCAGCGCGTGGCCGATGTGCAGCGAGCCGGTGACGTTCGGCGGCGGGATCACGATCGTGAAAGAGGGCGATCGCGAGGCAGCATCGGCCGTGAAGTAGCCGGCGTCGACCCAGCCCTCGTAGCGGCGCGACTCGACCTCGCCTGGCAGGTACTGGGGCGGCAGCTGCGCGCGGGGCCCGGCGTCGCGTGCGGTGGGCACGGCCTCATCCGCGGCGGGCACGGCCTCATGCGCGGCGGTCGCGGGGTGATCAGCGTTGGTCACGTCAGCAGAGTCTACGGAAGACACGCCACCATTGCGTGCGCCGACGCTCCTCCTGCACCCGACTGGAACGTTCACTCCGTATGCTTCGTTCAGGAATCACTGCACGCTCGCGCGGCTGGGCACTGCCCTCGCGTAGCCCGTCGTCGCTGGCGGCATGTCATCGCTGGCCAGGTACTTCTACGGATAGGGGTGACGCTCCGTTGGCCGGGCCTAAGACGACGGATCCGAGCCCGTGGTTCACTCCGCCGAGTACTCGCGAGCAGTCGAGCGAAGAGCCGCCCGCCAGCCCAGAGCCAGTTGCTGAAGAGCCGGCGGCCCAACAGGCGCTTGCCGAACAGCCAGCGGCAGAACAGCCGGCCACCGAACAACCGGCCACCGAACAACCGGCCACCGAACAGCCGGTGGCCGAAGAGCCGACTGCCGGACCGTCGGCCGACGATGGCGGCCAGGGCACCGAGGTCAGCACGTATGACCTCCTTGCGCGGGTAGCCGCGCAGCTTCGCGAATACCGGCACCCAAGCGAAGTGGAGCCGCCTGCGGACCAGGTGAGCATGCCAGCGCCGGCCGTGCCGGAGCCGCGCCGACCACGCTTCCGGCTACCGAGGCGCCGGGAGCGGCCGGACAAGCGCCCGATCGGCCACATTCGGGGCGCCCTGCTCCTACTCGGGGCACTGATCGTCGCGGCAGTGCTGGCGTGGACCACGGTCACCCTGGCTCAGACGACGCTGACAGCCAAGCCGCCGAACCAGCAGCCAGCAGGCCCGCTGGCCGATCCCGTCCCTGCACTGGCCGGCACGCTGCCGCTAAGGCCAGGCCGGATCCCGCAGAAATCGATACGCAACCTCGTCGCCACGTTCCGGCAGCGGTTCGACGGCATGGCCGCTGGCGTGCCGGACGCCGTCCATCCGGGTGGGCTCTACGGCGAGCCCGGCACGATCGACCCGGCCACTGGCCGGACGGCATGGATCATGTACCTGGGGCTCGGCTCCACGCGCAAGCTGGGGGTTCCGGCCGCGACAGTGAACCGCCTGATGCAGCGCATGCTCGGCAGCGCGACGACGGTCGGGCCCTGGCCAGTTCGGTCCGGCGCCCGCGGCGGCCGTTCGGAGTGCACGGTCGCCGTGATGGGGAGCACCAAGGTCGCCGTCTGCGGCTGGGCGACCGAGCGAACCACCGGAGCGCTGATGTCCCCGGTCAGGGACACTCCAGCGAGCGAGCTTGCCGTGCTGATGGTCCAGATGAGATACGAGCTGCAACTTCGGGCGGGCCAGCACCCCTAGCCCCTCGAACCGGCTAGCACCTGTAGTCCTGGCGCCGGCCAGCCCCCGCAGCTCCCGGACCGGACAACAACGATGGCGCGGTGCTGTTGCTATGACAACAGCGCCGCGCCATCCATGTTGCTCACTCGGGTCATGTTGCTCGCTCTGGCTCGCGTTCATCCCCCTGGCCGACTCCATAACGCGATGGCTTGCACCCAGCGGCGGGGCGGAGTGGGTCAGTGCTTGGTGACGCGATCGCGGCGCAGCCAGCGCCGGGCGCGGTGGGTCAGGCGGACTTCTCGCGCGGCTTGCGTATGACGGCGCCGCGGGGTACGAGCGTCGGGTTGACGTTCTGAAGTACGACCTCGGCCGTGATCACGACCTTCTCGACGTCCTTGCGGCTCGGGACCTCGTACATGACCGACATCAGCACTTCCTCGAGGATCGCGCGGAGCCCGCGAGCGCCGGTCCCGCGCAAGATCGCCTGATCGGCGACCGCCTCAAGCGCGTCCTCGGTGAGCTCAAGGTCCACGCCGTCGAGCTCGAACAGCCGGCGGTACTGACGGACCAGCGCGTTCCGCGGCTCGGTCAGGATCCTGATTAGCGCCTCGCGGTCGAGGTTGTGCACGCTCGTGATCACCGGTAGCCGGCCGACGAACTCGGGGATCATGCCGAACTTGAGCAGGTCCTCCGGCATCACCTCGGCGAACTGGTCGGTCGACATGCGGTCGCTCTTGACCCGCAGCACGGCGCCGAAGCCCATGCCACTGCGGCCGACGCGCTGCTCGATGATCTTCTCCAGCCCGGCGAACGCGCCGCCGCAGATAAACAGCACGTTGGTGGTGTCGATCTGGATGAACTCCTGGTGCGGGTGCTTGCGCCCGCCTTGCGGCGGCACGGAGGCTGTGGTGCCTTCCAGGATCTTCAGCAGCGCCTGCTGGACGCCTTCGCCGGACACGTCCCTGGTGATCGACGGGTTCTCGCTCTTGCGCGCGATCTTGTCGATCTCGTCGATGTAGATGATCCCGGTCTCAGCCTTCTTGACGTCATAATCGGCTGCCTGGATCAGCTTGAGCAGGATGTTCTCGACGTCCTCGCCCACGTACCCAGCCTCGGTGAGGGCGGTGGCATCGGCGATCGCGAACGGCACGTTGAGCAGGCGCGCGAGCGTCTGGGCAAGCAGCGTCTTGCCTGAGCCGGTCGGCCCGAGCAGCAAGATGTTCGACTTGGCTAGCTCGACGCCGTCCTCGGCAACCCGGTCACCGCCGGACTGTATCCGCTTGTAGTGGTTGTAGACGGCGACCGAGAGGCTCTTCTTGGCCTTCTCCTGGCCGATCACGTAGGAGTCGAGGAACTCGTAGATCTCGCGAGGTTTCGGCAGGCTGTCCCACTTGATCTCGGTGGGCTCGGCGAGCTCCTCCTCGATGATCTCGTTGCACAGGTCGATGCACTCGTCGCAGATGTACACGCCGGGACCGGCGATCAGCTTCTTGACCTGCTTCTGGCTCTTGCCACAGAACGAGCACTTCAGCAGGTCAGCGCCATCGCCAATGCGTGCCACCGCAGTACTCCCTCTCCTGCTCTGTCCGATATGAAGGTCTCGAGCCAGTTGCGATCATTATTCCGGCGCCGCCAGCAGGCAGGCCAGAACCTAGACGGTACCTGGTCGGCGGACCGAAACCACGCTGTCCCGGTCACCCGCGCGAACGCGCCGCACTTGCGTGACGTGCTTAGGACGACACTACAACGGGCTGGCGCTTTAGCATCGTCAGTACGTCATCCACCAGCCCATACTCCCTAGCATCCTGGGCCGTGAGGAACTTGTCACGCTCGATATCTTTACGGATGTCCTCTTCTGGGCGCCCGGTGTGCTTGGCGAGCACCTGCTCCATTGCCTGGCGCATCCGCTGGATCTCCCTGGCCTGGATCTCCAGGTCACTTGACTGACCGTAGCCGCTCTCGATGGCTGGCTGGTGGATCAGGATGCGCGAGTTCGGTAGCGCCATCCGCTTGCCCTTCGTGCCCGCCGCCAGCAGGACGGCCGCGGCGGACGCGGCCTGGCCGAGGCAGAAGGTCTGAATGTCTGGCTTGACGTACTGCATGGTGTCGTAGATCGCCATCATCGACGTCATCGAGCCGCCCGGGGAGTTGATGTACATCAGGATGTCCCGGTCGGGGTCGATCGACTCGAGCGTGATCAGCTGCGCCATGACGTCGTTCGCAGAGGCGTCGTCGATCTGGACCCCGAGGAAGATGATCCGCTCCTCGAACAGCTTGTTGTACGGGTTCATCTCCTTGATCCCGTACGGCGTCCGCTCGACGAACGATGGCAGGACGTACCTGGCCTGGGGATCGGTA
>JASHXW010000097.1 GCA_030043395.1 Streptosporangiaceae bacterium | reverse complement strand
TCCGCCGGATGGCTACGTTCCGCCGGATGGCTACGGCCCTCCGGATGGCTACGTTCCGCCGGATGGCTACCAGCCGCAGGGCGGCTACGGCCCGCCGGATGGTTACCGGCCGCGGAACGGCTACGCCGCGCGCGACGGACTTGTCGAGCGCGATGGTTACGCGTCGCCGGAGGGCCGCGGTCCGCAGGCTAGCTTCGGTCCGCAGCGCATGTACGGTCCGCCTGCGGGTTCTGGTCCGGCTGGACCCTATGTGCCACCCGGCGGACGTGGACGTCCGGGCGCGCCCGGGCCGGACGACGGCTACGGGCCGCCCGCTGGGCGCGGCCCGGTCGGTGGCTTTCAGCAGGACGGCTATTCCCAGGACGGCTATTCCACGGACGGCTACTCCCCGGATGGCGCGTACGATCCGCGCGTCGCCTACGTCGAACCGGACGGAACTGTCTACCGGCGTCGCGGGCGCTACGGGCCGCCGCCAGTTATCGGCCAGGCGCCACGTGACTGGCCTCCTGACGACCACGGGCGAGGCGCCTACCGGCCGGCGGGCGGATACGGGCCGCGGGATGAGTATCGCGGCGAAGGCTTCCGGCCTGTCGATAACCGCGGTCCGTTGCCTCCTGGCTGGCGGCCAGACGGCGCTGACTTCGGCGGGTACGGGCCGCGTTTCGCGCGGCCAGGCGACTATCCGCCAGGCGGCCAGCAGTATGGACCGGACCGGGGTTACGGTCCGCCGCAAGACGTGCGCTATGGCCCTGAGCAGCGTCCGTGGCCCGGACATCAGCGGCCCGGGCCCGGCTGGCAAGAAGGTCCCGGGGCCGATGGGCCTTGGCATGGACGAGGCCAGGCATACGACGATGGCTACGGCCGCCAGTGGGCAAGCGGCGCGGCGCGCGGATATCGCCCGGGCGACCCGGAGTGGCGCGATGGCAGCCAGCAGTATCGTGATCCGCGCGCATGGCAGGAACCGCGCGGTCGCGACTCAGCTCCGGCCGGCCAGGGCGGGGCCGGCAGTGCCGGCGGGCCCGGCAGGTCACCACTGCCGCGGCGGCCGGCCGCGCTGCCTGCCGCTCTGCCAGCTGCTCCCACCCCGCCTGCGCAGACATCAGCACCTGCATCGCCGTCCCCAGTGCCCGCCGGTCCAGTGGACGACCCGGAGCGGGAGCACGAGGCAGGTGCCCCTGATCGCGATGTGGCATCCAGGGACGGCGTTCGCAAGGCTAGTGCGCCGAGTCCGCGCGGCCAGGTCAGCCCGGGTCCGGTGACTCCGCTGCCGCCGAGCAAGGCTCCGGTCCCGGCGCGCCCGCCGGCTGCGGGTCCGGTCGCGGCGCGCCCGCCGGCCGCGGGTCCGTCGACGGAGGACGACGTGGACACGGCCCCGCTCCAGGCGATCCGGCTTGGGTCCGGGCGGCCGGTTCCCGAGGTCTTGGCAGAACAGGAGCCGGATCACGCCGAGCGAGTTCGCGGACCCTTCGAGGCGGCGGACCACAGCTCGAACAGCGATGCTGGCTCGCCGTTCGGCGCTGACTTGGCGCGCGGCCCTGAAGGCCAGCACCTCGACCAGACCGGCAACTATGACGTGTGGACGCCCGCTCCCAAGCTAGCCGACCCAGAGGGTGACGCTTCCTCATCTGCTCCGGCGCCCGCCGGCGCAGGGTCGCCGTCTTCATCCGCGGGCTCGGTGAAGATGGAGCAGATCAAGGACCTGTACCTGACAGCGGAAGCGATCGGTGAGGACGCGCTGACCAAGCACTTCGACCAGGTCAGCGAGAAACAGCGGCAGCTGATCAGGGAGTACTTCGATCGGGCTGGCGGGCAGCCGGGCGGGTCGGACCAGCCGTAGCTGGGGCGCTCGCGCGACGGTAGTCGCTGATCTCGGAGTTACCCGGCGGCGCGGGAAGCGCCGCCCAAGTCGTGGCGATGTCCGACTTGAGGCTCTCGGTCTCAGCCGACGGCATACGCGGATCGTTGATCAGGGCGGCGGAGGCCATGGCGCGCTGCTGCGCCTCCAGGCTCGCCGTTGTGTGGAACTGAACTTCGACTGGCAGGTCGCTGAGGGGATCGCGCCAGATCGTGTACACGCAGCGGTTCGCCGCGCTATTCCAGGCGTTGCGGCGGGCCTGCAGCTCGAAGCCCCTGACCTCGAGCGCGTCCTGCACCAGCCAGATGCCGTCCGCGTAGTCCTCGGCGTCGATGACGAACGAATACGAAAGGGCGCCCGGCACGCGCAGCGCCAGCTGCTCGGCATGCCGCTCCGGGTGTCGCCGAAGCATGTCGGCGAGTCGCGCCTTGAACCTGTCGGGCGGGAGCAGCGCCTGTTCTTCGGTACCGGGCGCCAGCGAGCCGTGTTCCAGCTGCCGCGCGACGTCGTGGAGCCTGGCCGTCAGGCCTTCCTCGTGGTAACTGCCGAACAGGTTGCGTCCCTCGGCCTCCCGGAACCGGTCGTGTGCGTCCTCGGCGATCCTGACCTGGTCGCGCGTCAGCCGGGCCGGACCCCACGTCCACGAGCCATCTTCCGCGAGGCGCGGCCCAGCCGGGGCGGGATGCGGCTGGCGGGCAGCTTGCGCCGGCTCGCTCGCATGCAGGCTAGGCGATCTTTCCGGACCACTCGCCGTGACGGCGTCGGTGATCGCCGGCATGGTCGATGTCGACTCGGCGTCGACGCTGTCACCGTCCGGATCCCGGGGCGCGAACGTGTCGCTGATGCCATCCGCGTCGGGCTCGCCGAACCTCGGCACGCTCGCGCTGGGAAGCACGCCGCCAGCTCGTTCAGGGCCTGGCGGGGCAAGCTCGAGGTGCTTGAGCCGGGGCGGGGACGGCTTGCGCTCGCCGTCGACGTGGTACGGCGACGACGGGTGCCCCAGGGGGAGGCGCTCTAGGCGCAGCTTCAGGTCGGCTCGCGAGCCAGGCACCGGCCGGGCCTGAGGCTGCGGGGGAGCGCTGGCCGCGGCTGCGGGGCCCCCGGGCTCTGCCGGGCTATCGGACGTGTCCTGGCTGAGATCATCTTCCGCTGGGGCGTCGTGCGGTTGGTCAGCTTGCGCCAGCAGGGATGCTGCATCCGGCACGGCAGCCTCTGGCTGCGATTCGACTGGCACCCTCGCGGCCGCATCCTGCGCCTGCCCAGCGGGGGCTTCGGCCATGGCCAGGTCTGGAGTCGGTTCGACCTGGGCTGGATCGATTGCGGGCTGCGGCTGGTCTGGCTCTGGCTCCGGCTCTGGCTGTTTCGAGGACCAGGAGCTTGCATCTGACCGATCGGCCAGCCCGGTGCTGCGTGCTGCGCGAGCCCCGCCGCCGTTCGGGTAAACCGAGCTCGAATGCCTGCCCGGCGTGCCGCTCTCCCGGCGACTGCCGTTGGCTTGGTTGCCGCCGGTGGCAAGGCTCCCGCCGTTAGCCGAGCTGCCTCCGGCGGCGTGCCGAGACCGCTCAGCCTCGGCCTGCTGCATGCGCTCGACCAGCCGGGAGAAGTCCAGGGTCGCCTCGCGCGGGTCTGACTGGTCACGAGAACCCAGCCGGTCCCACTGATCCTGCTGCCCTGACAAGAGGTTTCTCCCGGTTATCGGCGTTGTCGTCATCGTAGCCGCGGAACGGCACGCGACGGGCCGACCTTTGTCACGGCCCAGGCGGGATAGCGGGCATGATCTGGCCACGAGCGTCGCCGAAGCCGATCACCCCGCCGTCGGGACCCGCTGCCGAGGCGGTCAGCACGACCTCGTCGCCGTCTTCGAGCCACGCCCGCTTGGTTCCGTCGGGGAACTCCAGCGGATCCCGCCCGGCCCAGGCCAACTCGATCAGGGAGCCGAACTGGTCTCGCCGCGGACCGCTTATGGTCCCCGAAGCGAACAGGTCGCCAGTTCGCAACGACGCGCCGTTAACGGTCATGTGGGCCAGCATCTGCGCCGGGCTCCAGTGCATGACCGAGAACGGCGGCCGGGAAATCACCTGGCCGTTGATGCTGACCTCGAAGTCGATGTCCAGCCCCCAGTCGCCGGATTCGGCCAGGTACCAGACCAGCTCTGTGTCCAGGGATGGTGGCCTGACTCGCACGTGCTCCAGCGCTGCCAGCGGCACTATCCAAGGGGAAATTGTTGTGCCAAATGACTTGCCGAGGAATGGCCCGAGCGGCACTGATTCCCACGCCTGGATATCCCGCGCGGACCAGTCATTCAGCAGGCACACGCCGAAGACATACTCGCTGAACCGGGAAGCGGGCACTGGCTCGCCGAGAACTGTCGGAACGCCGACGACGAAGCCAAGCTCGGCCTCGAAGTCAAGCCGCCTGCACGCCCCGGTGACCGGCCCCGGCGAGCCCGCTGGCCTGGCCTGGCCGCAGGGACGGCGGATCGGCGTTCCGGAGACCACGACCGTCCCGGCCCGGCCGTGGTACCCGATCGGCAGGTGCTTCCAGTTGGGGGTGAGCGGCTCGCCATCGGGCCGGAAGATCCGCCCGACGTTGGTGGCGTGCTGCTCGGAGGCGTAAAAGTCGACATAGTCGGCGACCGCGAACGGCAGGTGCATGGAGACGCTGTCCGCGGGCACGAGCAGGTCCTCGAGTGCGCTGCGGTAGTGATCATGCGTCAGCCACTCGGTCAGGGCAGCCCTGACCTGCGCCCACGCGCCGTCGCCCGCAGCGAGGAACTGGTCCAGGCTGCCGGAGCTGAAGTCCTTCGCCCGCCCGGGCAGCAGGCGATCAGCAGCGCTGGTGAGGTCGAGCACATGGTCGCCGACGGCGACGCCGACCCGCCGCCTGGCTGGGTGGTGCGCGTCGCTGAATGACCCGTAAGGCAATGTCGCGAGCCCGAACGGGTGGTCGTCGGGGACAGCCAGCCAGTCGCAGGGTCGGGCCGATGGCATGAAAGGACCTCCTAGGATTAACGGCTCTCAGTGCTGACTCAGCAAACCAAGGCTGATCAGGTCCGTGACTGGCTCATCGGTGCTGCAGGTGCCGAATGAGGTGAACAGCCAGCGGATCTCAGCGGCATCCTCCGCATCGATCGTCCGCACAGCGGCTGCGACCTTGGCCGGATCGCGTTCGGCGAGGACGGCGGCGACGTCTGCGACATCGCCGCCGTACTGGGCAGCACGGACTGCGAGCATGACGTTGAGGAAGCCGTGATGTTCGAAGCCCGTGTCGGAGGCGGTATGCCGGACAGCATGGTGCAGTCCCGCCGTGCACTTGAACTGAACCCACTGCTCCACCATCTCGCTGAGGCAGGCGGCCAGGGTTGCCTCATCGGGGAAGGCGTCCGCGATGACTCCCCCCGTCCGCAGCTTCGGCCGGTAGCCATGCTGTTTGGCGATAGCGACCGGCTCGTTGGCCCGCCTAGGGTCGGCGAGAGCGCTGAGCGGGATTTCGATGTAGCCGGCCGCCGCGGCGAGTGGCACGGCGTCCAGGGCGGCGGCCACCTCCGAGACCGCCTCGGCTGGATCGGCGTCCTTGGCCGCGGCCACCTCGATCGCGCGCAGCCTGAGGCGGGGATCGGCCGCGACGGCGTCAGTGGCCGCGGAGATCGCGGCGGCACCACCGGTGACGACCAGCGACAGATCGATCCAGGCAAGATTCGCGCTGGTCAGTGCCATGCCAAGGTCGGCGAGCGAGGTTTCGGCGCAGACGAAGGGTCCGGTGAGGTCGCTGAACCACGCGGATTCGTACTTGGCATGCGCCCGTACGGCTTCGCGTATCGGCAGCTTGGCAGGCGGAAACAGGGAGGCGTCGTCGAGCAGGCCGTTGAAGAGACTGCGTTGCTGGTCGGCCGTCAGGCCCTCCGGATCCGCGTTCGCGCTCACCAGAACATTGTCTGACGACCGGCTCGATGGGCGCGCGCAGGTTCCTCCGCCGAGGCCGAG
>JASHXW010000096.1 GCA_030043395.1 Streptosporangiaceae bacterium | reverse complement strand
TGGCGGGCCGCCAAGGCACACCGCCGTCGCGCCGGACCTCCGGCTGCCAGGCGGGGCAGAAGCGGGCAAGCCGGCTGAGCGCCGCCCGGGCGCGCCCCCGCGATCGCCGGGAACGGCCGGGCACGAAGCGGCAGCCAGGCACCCTCAGGAAGCCTCCGACACGTACTGGCGCCGGCGCCTTACCGTCCTGCTGGCTTGCCTTGTCGTCCTCGCCACGGCCGTCTGGGGCGCATCCAGCGCGCTCCGGGCGAGTCCGGGCGCAAGCAAGACCCCGCACTCCGGGAGGCACAGTGCCGGCGGGGCATCCGGTGGCAGGGGCGCAGGCCAATCCGGCAGCGGCGGTCACGGGACGGCCGGGGCGGGTCCCAGACGTCACCCGGGTGGCGCAACCGGGTCCTCACAGAGCCCTGCACCTGGATCCACGTCGGCGTCGCATGTGGCCGTGCCTCCCAGGCAGCCAAGGCCGTCGTTCTCCCCGTATTCCCCGACGGGACTGGCTGACGGGTATAGCTCCGCTTACTGCGCGCCGCAGGTCGTCGTCCTGAGCGTGTCGCCGGCCCATGCCACGTTCGGCGCCAAGCACGCTCCCGGCTTCAGCATCAGCATCGTGTCCACCCAGCGGGCCGCCTGCCCGATCAATGTCGGCTCAAGCCACCTTGCGCTGGTGATCAAGCAGGGCACGACGAAGCTGTGGAGCTCGGCCGACTGCGCCAGCGGCGCACGCAGTTCCGTCGTCAGGCTCAGGCGCGGCGTCCCTGAGGTCATCCCGGTCACGTGGCAGCGCCAGACCGCGTCGCCCGGATGCAACGGAATCCCGGAGCGGGTGCCGTCAGGTACCTATACGGCATATGCAGTCGAGGGTCCGCTAATCAGCGCGCCTGATACCTTTCGCCTCGGCTGACACGGGCGGCTAGCACGCCTCGCGATCGTCCCGACCCAGGGCGAAGCACGCGAGGATCGCGCTGGGCAGATCGGTCGCCGGCCTGACGTCCATGGCGCAGTCCGGCGGGATCGCGTCCGGGCCGGCCGGAACGATCGCGCGGCGGAACCCCATCCGGCTGGCCTCGTTCAGCCGCCTGCTGATGCCGGAGACGCTGCGGATCTCGCCGGCCAAGCCGACCTCGCCGAAGGCGACCAGGTCGGCCGGGAGGCTTATGTCGACCTTGGCGCCAGCCAGCGCGAGTGCTACTGCCAGGTCCACAGAAGGCTCAGCCAGCCGGACGCCGCCGACCGTGGCTGCGTAGATGTCGCAGTGCGCGAGGTTGATGGCGGCCCGGCGCTGGAGCACCGCGACGGCCATGCCTACCCGGGCGTAGTCGAGCCCGGACGTGGTCCGGCGAGCCGGCTGTGCGCCCTCGACCGGGCAGACCAGCGTTTGCACCTCGGCCACGAGTGGCCGGCGGCCCTCCAGGGTCACCGTGACGCAGGTGCCGGGGACGGGCTGGTGCAGCCTGGACAGGAACAGGCCGCTCGGGTCAGGCAGGCCGACGAGGCCGAGCTCGCCGAGTTCGAAGCAGCCGATCTCGTCGGTCGGTCCGAAGCGGTTCTTCAGTGCCCGGATCATCCGCAGCCGGCCTCGGGTGTCGCCCTCGAAGTGCAGTACGACGTCAACCAGGTGCTCAAGCGAGCGCGGTCCCGCGATCGAGCCGTCTTTGGTCACGTGCCCCACGAGCAGCGTCGTCAGAGTGCGCTGCTTGGCGAGGCTGACCAGGGCCGAGGTGATCTCGCGCACCTGCGTGACGCCACCAGGGGCGCCTTCCACCCCGGCGGCGGTGATGGTCTGCACCGAGTCGACGATCAGGAGCTCCGGATTGACGGCGCCGACATGCGCGAGCAGCGCCGCGAGGTCGGTCTCGGCGGCAAGGTAGAGGTTGTCGCTGATCGCGCCGATCCGGTCGGCGCGCTGCCTGACCTGGGCGGTGGACTCCTCGCCAGTGACGTACAAGACGACCGAGCGCTCGGCGGCCAGGGCTCCGGCCTCAAGCAGCAGCGTGGACTTCCCGACGCCAGGCTCGCCGGCCAGGAGCGCGACCGTTCCGGGTACTAGGCCGCCGCCGAGCACCCGGTCAAGCTCGTCCATCCCCGTCGGCCTGGCCGCGGCGCCCGCGGCATCCACCTTGGAGATCGGCACGGCTGCGGCTGACGGCGCGACCGCCGGCAGGCCGCGCAGCAGCGCCCGGCCGGAACGGCCCGCCGAAGCAGCACTGAAGCTCTCGCTGACCGAGCCCCAGGTCTGGCACTCACCGCAGCGGCCAGCCCACTTCGTGGCCTGCCAGCCGCACTCCGAGCACTGGTACACGGTCCCGGCCGAAGACTTCGCCATGACGCGAACCGTAACGGCGGGGTCCGACAGTCACCGCAGCGAGCGGCGCCTGCACGGTGCTGGGCGTGGAGGCGAATAAGCTGGCATCCGGTCCCACGTCGATGACGACGCGCAACGAAGGAGTGCACCTTGGGGCGTGACCAGCGGCCGTCTAGCAAGACGCCCGTCGTGCTCTCCACTGCCTCAGTTTTCCCTGAGCGGACGGCGGACGCCTTCGAGCTCGCCGCCAGGCTCGGCTATGACGGGATCGAAGTCATGGTCACCGCCGACCCGGTGAGCCAGGATGCCGGAATCCTCCGGCGCCTGTCGGAGTACCACGACGTTCCGGTCATGGCGGTGCACGCACCCTGCCTGCTGATCACGCAGCGGGTGTGGGGGCGCGAGCCCTGGGCGAAGCTCGGCAAGTCGGTCGAGGTCGCCGAGCAGCTCGGTGCTGGCGTGGTAGTCGTGCACCCCCCGTTCAGGTGGCAGCGCGACTACGCCAAGGAGTTCGAGGCGGGCCTGGCGGAGCTCCAGTCGCGAACGCGCGTGAAGTTCGCTGTCGAGAACATTTACCCGCTGCGTGCCAGAGGCACCGAGATCGCCGGATTCGCCCCGCACTGGAATCCTGTCGAACTCGACGTCGAGCACGCCACGCTCGACCTTTCGCACGCTGCCGTCTCCGACTCGGATGCGCTGGAGATGGCCGACCAGCTCGGCGGTCGGCTGGCCCATGTTCATCTCACGGACGGGACCAAGCCAGGACTGCCCGATGAGCACCTGGTCCCCGGGCGCGGTAACCAGCCGAGTGCCGAGTTGCTGCGCAAGCTTCCTGGCATGAACTTCTCAGGGGTCGTGGTCGTCGAGATCAGCACCCGACGTGCGCTGACCGCGCAGGAGCGATACGCGGACCTGGAAGAGTCGCTGTCCTTCGCGCGTGAGCACCTGAGCGCCACGAGTCCGCTGGAGAACACCCGCGCCACCTCGCTACACGAGGGACGCGGAATTGCGTTATGCCTCAAGAATGAGGGTTACCGGACCGTCGTTGACCAGCGCGACGGCCATGTCAGCACCGAAGACGCCGGTGGCGACGGTAGCGCCGAGCGAGCGTAGCGCGTCGGCGAAGGCGGTCACCAGCGGCTCGGCGATCTCCCGCGGCGCGGCCGCCTGCCAGGTCGGACGCCGCCCCTTGGCAGTCTGCGCGTAGAGGGTGAACTGGCTCACCACAAGCAGCGGCGCTCCGGTGTCGGAGCATGACTTCTCGTCAGCCAGGATCCTCAGGTGGTAGATCTTGCTGGCCAGGGCCGCAGCGACCTGCTGCGTGTCGTCGTGCGTCACTCCGACCAGGACCACGAGGCCGGGTCGGGCCAGGCTGCCGACCACCTGGCCGGCCACCAAGACGCTCGCTTCGCTGGCACGCTGGACGACCGCTCGCACGAGAAGGCATTCTTCCACGCAAGCGCCGCCAGGCGAGTCCGTGCAGGCACTCGCCCGGCGGCGGTCAGCTGAGCGCGTTATCCGATCTTGTACTCGTACGGGATGCTGATCACGTTCGAGCCGGTGAGCCCGCCAAGCTGAATCTCGTTGAACGCGGCGAACACATCGACATACAGGGTTCCTTGCACCACGGTGCCGGTAGTGCCGTCGGTGGTCGGGGTAATCGTCAGGTTGATCGTCCTGCTCTGGCCGGGCTTGACGGTGAACAGCGGGTTGAAGGTCGCCGACGACGAGATCGTGCCGAGCCAGAAGTCGCCAACCGTGGACGTGGCGCCTGGATCGAACGTCTGCGTCGTCGCGTTCACCGTGAACGTCGCCTTGCCCGTGGTCTTGTCCGGGTTCGTGAACCCGTCGGTGGCAGACGGCGCCTGCTGCCCGGACCATAGGCCAGGTGACAGCGATCCCGCGCTTGTCGTCACCGTCAGCGATGGCGTGGTGGAGCCCGCCGTGCTGCCCGGCGTGAAGGACGCGACATCCGGGTCAGCTCCGTCAGCGAACTCGCCGAGGTCGAAGGTCATCGGAATGGTGGAAGCAGCCGACGCGGCGAGCTCGGTGGTCTGCGTTGGCACGGTCCAGTCCGGCGTAGCCGCGCCAGATCGCAGCGGCACCCGCACGTCGGTCGCGTGAGTCCCGATGAGCGGATAGACGGTCGAGCTGTCCAGCCGCGGGTCGAGGAAGAAGTTTTCCGGCGACTTGCCGTGGTTCGTGATGGTCACTGGCACCGTCACCGGGTTGCTCAAGGTAATGCCCGCGTTGTCGGGCAGCCCGGGAGCGCTGACGCCGACCAGCGACGTGAGCATGATCCGCCCGCTGTAGTGCTGCGATACCTCGTTCCCAGTGCCGGGCGTGGCCAGCGCCGGGTCGTTGAAGTCGACCACCAGGGTCCACGTGCCCGGAGTGGCACTGGCCGCGTAGACGTCCATGTGGGTGCTGGTGGCGAACTTGAAATCGTCCCCGGACGTGATCTTCGATAGCTGGTAGTTCGAGCCGAATCCCGCGATCTCCCCGGCCGGGTCCACCAGGTAAGCGTTGATTTGGCGCTGACCGTCGTTGGTGAGGTTGACCGACGCGCTCACGTTGGGTGAGCCCGACGGCACGTCGAACTCGTAGTAGTCGATCTGCCCGTTACCAGGCAGGTCGTCGCGCCCGTTGCCGCCGGTCAGCGTCCCGCTGAACGTGCCGCCGCTCGTCACGTTGACCAGGCTGCGCA
>JASHXW010000095.1 GCA_030043395.1 Streptosporangiaceae bacterium | reverse complement strand
CTGGCCGCGCCGGATCTTGCCGGTGAGCAAGCCATTGGCGAGCGGGAAGAAGGGCAGCACGCCAAGGCCGAACCGTCGTGCGGCAGGGACAACCTCAGCCTCCGCGCCGCGCTCGAGCAGCGACCAGTGGTTCTGCGCCGAGACGAATGGCACCGAGCCGCGATGCTCCGCCACGCACGAAGCCTCGGCGATCTGCCAGCCGGAGAAGTTCGAGTTGCCGAGGTAGCGCACCTTGCCCTCGGCGACTAGTTCGCTGAGGGCGGCGAGCGTTTCCGCGATAGGGGTGTGCGGGTCGGGGGTGTGGATCTGGTACAGGTCGATGTAGTCGGTTCGCAGCCTTCGCAGCGAGTGCTCGACGGCCCTGCGAATATAGGCTCGTCCGCCCTTGGCGCCCGCAGCGGGGCCGTAGCCCATGTCCGCGTTCTGGTGCCCGAACTTCGTCGCGAGCACCACCTGGTCACGCCGGCTCTGCAGTACCTCGCCGATGAACTCCTCGGACTTCCCGCCACCGCCGTAGGTGTCGGACGTGTCGAGCAGCGTGATGCCGGAGTCGATGGCAGCGTCAACCACGGCGCGGGTCCCGGCCAAGTCGAGCCTGCCGCCGAAGTTGTTGCAGCCGAGACCGACCACGGAGACGATCAGTCCTGAGTTGCCGAGCGCCCTGTAACGCATTGCCTCGCCTTCGCGGTCGCCTTCACATTGCCACGTCAGATCGTACCGACCCGTCCGAACCGGCCCGAGTCGGGCGCAAGTGAGCGATAGTCTGTGCCGCAAATGCCAGAGCCCGCCACCGCGACCCGCTGCCGCGTCTATGTGCGCCACACTAGCGCGGTCAGGCGGCGTCGATGACCGCTCAGTCGCCGGGCCCGGCCGTCCAGCGGATCAGGCTCGGGGCGAGGCTCCGCAGGCTGCGCGAGTCGCGGGGCATCACAGCCCAGCAAGCCGCCGACGCCATCCGCGGCTCTGATTCCAAGATCAGCCGGATCGAGCTCGGCCGTCACGGGGCCCGCGAGATCGACGTCGTGGACCTGCTCGACCTGTACGAGGTGACTGACCCAGCCGAGCGCGAGGAAGTGCTCGCGCTCGCAAGTCAGGCGCTAGCACCGCCCTGGTGGCGGCGAAACTCCGATGTGCTGCCCAGCTGGATGCAGGTGTACCTCGGCCTGGAGGCCGCGGCGCAAGCGGTCCGGACATTCGACACCCACTATGTTCCTGGCCTGCTGCAGACCAGCGATTATGCCGCCGGGCTGCTGGCCATGGCCGACTTCGAACCCGCCGAGGCCGCCAGGTTGCTCGAGGTGCGGACCGAGCGGATCACCAGGTTCGCCACGGAAGGCTGGCGGCTTAGCGCGGTGATCGACGAGGCCGTGCTGCGCAGGCCGGTGACCGACTCCAGCGTGCTCGCCGCCCAGCTTCGGCATCTGCGCGATGCGGCCACCTGGCCGGGTACCAGCATCCAGGTCAGGCGGCTGGCCGCGGGTGCGACCCCGGTGCCCTCGGACTTCACCATCCTGTGCTTCTCCGATGCCGACCTGCCTGACACGGTCTTCACCGAGCAGCTCACCGGCGCCAGCTACCTGGACCGGCCAGCGGAGGTGGCCCGCTACGCCACCGCGTTCGAAAGGCTGGCCGAGAGCAGCCAGCCAGCCGCTGAGACACCGGCGATCGTCGACGAGGCTCTGTCTGCGCTCGGCTGACGTTCGGCTGGCGGTTCAGAGCCTGGCGGGCTCGGCTGGGCGTGCCGGACTATAGAGCCCGGCGGCAAGCGAGCGAATGAGATCGGCGGAGTCCGACGGCGACAGAGCCGAAAGGCTCAGGGCGTCGAACATCAACCGCATGGCATGCACGTCCGAGTAGCGCTCTTCGAGCAGCACCTGACCGCGGATCCCCTCAGCGCAGAGCACGTCCTCGTCGCCCGGCTCGGCGAAACTCAGGATCCCGAAGGACCCGGTCAGTACCAGGCGCGAGGCAGCAGCAAGCCCGAGTACCTGGACGGTGACGTGCCTACGGCCGCCGATCTCCAGAAGGTGCTCGAGCTGGGCTCTCATCAGCTCCGGCGGTCCGACACGACGCAGCAGCGTTGCCTCGTCCAGGATCAGCCGCAACTCGAGCGGGTCGCTGACAGCCAGCACCTGCTGGCGGCGCAGCTGCACGCCGACAAGCCGCTCGGCCTGCGCAGCGCTAAGCTCGGGCCGGCGGGCCGTGATGACGGCCCTGGCGTAGTCATCGGTCTGTACCAGGCCATGGACGGTCCCGGCGCAAAATGCCCGCTGGGCGGACGCTTCGGCTTCCAGTCCCAGGTAGGTTCCTGTTCCCGCGGGGAGCAGCTCCTCGCAGTCAGCCCACCAGCCCTTACGCTGGCCCTGCCGGGCCAGGTCAGCCAGGAAGGTGCGCACAGCGGGATCGACGACCCCGTACAGGTCGAGCATCATGGCGAGGTAACTGGTCCTGGTCGGGGCCTTGCCGGTCTCGATCCGCGACAGCGTCGACGGCGCGACGCCGAGCTGAATCGCGACGTCCTCGAGCTTGAGCGCCCGGGCCTCACGCAGCCGCCTGAGATCTGCGCCGAGCCTGCGCCGGCGAATGGTCGGACCAACGAGCACGTGTCGTTCGCCTCCGCTCGGAGTGTCTTGGGGGATCTGCGGCTCACCTTAGCGCAGAATCTGCCTAGGTATGCAATCCCATATGAGATCCCATCCAATACAGTTGCGCAATTTGCACTCCCATTGAAGGATAGGGCATGATGCGCGAAGCGGGAAGGAGCGACGCGATGCCAGAGCAGGCCACTCGTGACTGTGGTCCGGCAACCGATCCGGCATTACTGCCCAGGTGGCTGATGCTGGGCAGCATGATGCTGCCCGGGCGTCCCGAGCACGTCAGC
>JASHXW010000094.1 GCA_030043395.1 Streptosporangiaceae bacterium | reverse complement strand
GGCACCGGCCGGGCGATCAGCGCCATCGACCTGCTGTTCGAGAACTCTGGAGGCCGGGCCCTGCGCTCAGGGACTCCGATCCAGCGGTTCTGGCGGGACGCGCACGCCGGGCGAGTCCACGCGATCAACGACCCGGAGCGGGCACTGACGATGTTCGGCCGCGGCGAGTTCGGCCTCCCGCCTGCACCCGACGCGATGCTGTGACCGGCGAGCGATGACTGTCTCGGAGCGTTCCGGCGACTCTGCGAATGCCGTGCCGGCGGACCTGGGCGAGGAGACGAGCCGTTTCGCCGACACCGCGATGATGCGGCTGCACTACCACGAAGCCGGCTCCGCTTCCGCGGTGCAACTGCCGGTGGTGCTGCTGCATGGAGGCGGACCGGGTGCGTCCGCCTGGTCGAACTTCGGCCGGAACCTGCCTGCGTTCGCTGACCGGTTCCGGACGCTGATGCCCGACCAGCCCGGGTTCGGCCGCTCGGATGCTCCGGCGGTGGAGGGCAACTACTTCACCTTCTCCGCTCGCGCGCTGGCCAGCCTGCTGGACAAGCTCGGCATCGATCAGGTCCACCTGGTCGGGAACTCACTGGGTGGCGGCACGGCCGTCAGGTTCGCCCTGGACTACCCGGACCGGGCTGGCAAGCTCGTCCTGATGGGACCGGGCGGGCTTAGCCTGAACGTGTTCTCGCCGGACCCGACCGAGGGCGTGAAGCGGCTAGCGGAGTTCGGCGCGCCGCCAGGCCCGAGCAAGGAGAAGCTTGCCGCGTTCCTGCGGACCCTGGTGTTCAACCAGAAGCTCGTCACCGACGAACTGGTCGACGAGCGATACCAGTACGCGAGCACGCCGGAGTCGCTTGCCGCGATGATGTCCATGGGCATGTCGTTCTACGATCCGAAGTTCGCGCAGGACGGGATGCTCTGGCGTGAGGTGCACCGGCTGCGCAACGAGGTGCTGCTGATCTGGGGCCGGGAGGACCGGGTCAACCCGCTGGACGGCGCCCTTGTCGCGCTCAAGCAGATCCGCAAGGCGCAGCTGCACGTCTTCGGCGGCTGCGGTCACTGGGCGCAGCTGGAGAAGTTCGACGAGTTCAACCGCCTGGCGCTGGCATTCCTGGAAGGTCAAGGGCGATGAGCGAGATCAGGTCACTGGGGTACCTGCGGATCGAGGCGACCGAACCTGCCGCGTGGCGCGAGCTCGGTACCAGGCTGCTCGGCATGGTGGAGGGAAGGGGCCCTGAGCCGGGCGCCGTCTACCTGCGGATGGACGACTTCCCCGCAAGGCTCGTGATCGTGCCCGGTGCAGCCAACCGGCTGCTGGCCTCGGGCTGGGAGGTCGCTTGCGAAGCTGACCTGGCCGCGCTCGGCCGCCGCCTCGAGCAGTCGGGCGTGCCCGCCAAGGCGGGCACGCCCGAAGAGGTCGCCGCGCGCCGCGTGGCGGGGATGCTGACGTTCGACGACCCGTCCGGCCACACCCTGGAGGCCTTCTGGGGGGCGTCCCTGGATAACCGGCCGGCGTTCAGCCCGTACGGCGTGCGGTTCGTCACCGGGGACATGGGGATGGGCCACGTCGTGATCCCGGCCGCCGACGACGAGGCCGCGCTGGCGTTCTATTCCGGCGTGGTCGGCTTCCGGCTCCGCGACACGATGGCCATGCCTGCGGAGCTGTTCGGCCGGCCTCCCGGCAGCCCGCCGGCCATGATGCGCTTCCTCGGCGTCAACGCCCGCCATCACAGTCTCGCCCTCGCCCCGATGACCAGCGAGTCAGGCGCGATCCACCTGATGATCGAGGTGGCGACGCTGGACGACGTCGGCCGGGCGATGGACCGGTGCGCGAAGCGCGGCGGAAAGATCAGTGCCACTCTGGGCCGGCATGCCAACGATCACATGGTTTCGTTCTACGTGCAGACGCCAGGCGGCTTCGACATCGAGTACGGTACGGACGGGCTGCTTGTCGACGACGAGACCTGGGTGAGCAGGTACACGACGGCGATCAGCGAGTGGGGTCACGTGTTCGCGGCGGGCTCGGCGCACTAGCCTGACCTGCCGTTCGGGCCCGGACGCCGGCCCCGCGGCTGCGCCGCAGGTGCGGCCGGGAATGAACGGAGCCTGAAGGGCGCTTGCCGTGACCGTGGGACCTGGGACGAGACCGGTGAGCTATGCGCCGGAGCCGGAGAAGTTCCGGCAGGTGCTCGGGCACTTCTGCACCGGCGTCACGGTGATCACCGCGATGGACAACGGCGAGCCGGTGGGATTCTCCTGCCAGGCATTCGCCGCGCTGTCGCTCGATCCGCCCCTTGTCGTGTTCTGCCCTTCGCTGGCATCGGTGACCTGGAAGCGCATTGCCCGGGTGAAGTTGTTCGCCGTCAATGTCCTGACCGAGGATCAGCACGACGTGGCCAACAGGTTCGGCCGCAGCGGAGCGGACAAGTTCCGTGGACTCACGTGGTCGCAGGATGCGGCTGGGTCGCCGATCCTCAGCGGCGCGCTGACATGGGCGGGCTGCGAGATCGAGTCGGTGCACGAGGGGGGCGACCACAACATCGTGATCGGCCGGGTGCGCGAGCTGGGGGAGTGCGGCGCTCAGCGGCCGCTGCTCTTCTACCGCGGCAGGTACGCGACTCCGGCCGAATCGGCCGGGCCGCCTGAGCTGGTCGAGACGCTGCTGGCCTGGCCGCGCCACGCCGACTGGATGTGAGGCGGCTCAGTCCGCGCGCCGATGGGCCGTTTTCCAGCGGCACAAGTGCCGGTCACTCCGTATGCCGGGGGGTATTGCAGTAACGACCGGTGGGCAGCACTTCAAATACCCCCGTATGAGGGGTACTTTGCAGTGCTGTGGTGGCCTGGCCTGGCCCTGGCGAGTCAGCGCAGCGTCAGATCTGCCGGTATGAGTTCGACAGGGAACGGGTGCTGAATGCGCAGCGAATCGAGTCCGCTGGCCTGCGCAACCTGCTGGTAGGAGCCGTCGTGCAATTCGAAGACAGTGAGCTCGGCACGGTCAGGCCGCGGATCGAAGATCCAGTAGGAAGCAACGCCGAACTGCTCGTACGCGGCCAGCTTCACATTCCGGTCCACGACAGCCGTGCTGGGTGAGCGAATCTCGGCGGCCAGCACTGGCGGCGTCCAGAACTTCGCCCCGCCGAGATCCTCGCGCCGGACGATGACGATGTCGGGGTCGAAC
>JASHXW010000093.1 GCA_030043395.1 Streptosporangiaceae bacterium | reverse complement strand
CGCCCGAGTAGATATAGCCCGATGACGGTCCGCCAACGCCCGACAGGTCGACGCCTGAGTGCAGCTTGTACGCGCTGATGATCGCCGTGTTCCTTGGCGTGATGAAGAACTCGTGCAGATCCGCGCTCAGGCCATTCTGCGCCGAGACGACCTGCCGGACGGTGTAGGTGCTGTCGGCGATGACGGCAGAGCCCGCGTCGTAGCCCCGCTCTATGCGGCCCTGCCACCAGGTCAGAACTGGCTCCCCGTTCAGCGTCTGGACGTTGAAGTCCATCCTTCTCTCGCTGCCAGACGTGTTCGGGCCGAACCAGACCAGTTCCCCCTTCGAGTCGATGATGAGGTCGCCTCCGGCGCCCGGCCCGTTGAACGGCGAGTTCAGGAAGAAGTATCGGGACGAGGAGACGGGGCCGTACTGCGTGACCGTGATCTTCGGAGGCTGCATCTCCGGTTGCGTCACGAAGTGCATGCGGTCGGCCTCGGGAAGGAGTGACAGCCCGTGCCGGGTCACTGCGAGCGAGGATCGAGCACACACGCATGCCGCCACCGCGCCAGCCGCGGATGCGCCGGCCAGCCCAAGTAGCCGCCTGCGCGTGATCTGTTCGGTCATGTGCAGCCTTTCCGGCGGCCAGGGCATTCAGTGGCGTCAGGGTCAGGTGCGGTACGCGATAGTGGCGTAGTCGTCGACGGTCCGGTTCACGATATTCCCGGTAACGTACACGATTGTGCCGCCACAGCTGACCGCCCGGCGCCATCGCGGGCGGGCATGACCCGGCCACGGCTGACCCCGTCAGAGCCGACGGAGCTAGCGTCGCCACGGACGCAGCAACCGCCCGCCAGCAGGATTCCTCGCGAGCCAGGCGGGTGCCGGGCTAGTCCACCAGCAGGACTGCCTGGCCATTGAGCTTCTGCAATTCCGCGATCACCCCGAGAAACTCCCCGGTGGAGAATTCGAACGCCACGACGTGGTCCCGGCCGACGCAGTAGAGCTGCCCCTCGGGCGAAAACCGCAGCCCGCGAGGCCTGGTGAAGTTCACGGCGGGGTCAGGCGTGAGGACCCGCACCAGGCTGCCCGTGGACGGGTCGTATTCGCGGATAGTGGCGGTGGCGCCTGGCGATCCGAACGGCCATTCGCTGGAGACGACGAGATGACCACTGGGCGCGATCGTCAGGTCGAGAGGGCTTAGCTGGGGGTCAGTGATCAGTCGCCGATCGCCCAGCCGACCGTCGCGGTCAAAGACCGTCACGGTGTTGTCGCCCTCGCCCGCGGGACCGATGCCCGAGGACATGTAGAGCCGGCCGTCACTGCCGAAGCCGAATCCCCGCGGGAAGGGAACGGCGCGGTCGGGCACGAGCAGCTGACCATCGGCATCGAGTTGCGCAGGCAGGGCCAGTATCGTGCCGCGGCGCCGCAAGGTGAGGCAGTACCGGCCGTCCGGCGCGAACGCGCCGCCGCCGCCGTCCAGGCCCTCGTGGCGGCCGGAATCCAGGATTACCTTGCCGCTCGCCTTGTCGAGCGCGAGCACGCGGTCATCACCGCTGGTGACATACACCAGATCGCCGGCCGGGCTCAAGCTCATGCCGCGCGGATCGGCGATCCTGCGGTCGTCGCTGAACGGCCCGGCCAGCTCTCCGGTGCTGGAGAAGCTCAGCACGGTGCCGTATCCGTCGCCGTTCGCGCCGCTGGCGCTAGTGACCAGAATCCGCCTCATGACCGTCCAGCTGCCTTCCCGCGCACCACAGCATCATGCCTGACAAGGGTCCTGAATCATGGCCGAGGCGGCTTGCCGGGCTCCCGGATGCCCAGCATGCCCGCGAGCGCGGGCAGGTCGTCATCGCTAGGAGGCACGAGATGCGGGAACTCAGCCACCACCGGATGCGGCGAGGTGGTGATGCCAAGGGGACGGCCGGCTATGAGCGACACGGTCGTCCCGAACGCGTCGTCGTGCAGGCCGCGGCCGTTTCCGGTGCCGGGCGCGAAGTGCGCGGGCTGACCTGGCCGGTACCGGAGCTGATCGGGCAGGAAGGCAGCGACAACGGCCGCTGCCTGCTCGCCGGGATGGCCGGCGCCGCTCAGGACTGCGACGTGCTGGGCGGTCCGCAGAACGAGGTCGCTGTAAGTGGCGACGTCGTCGACGGGCGAGGCGGCGTTGAGTGCCTCGGTGGCCGGGCCGGGCCGGGGAAAGAAGAATGACCGCAGCAGCGGATGCGCGGCGCGGCTGACCTGGCGCTGCGGGGCGTGCCCGTACAGGCTGATCCTGGCCCATACCGCGACGTCGCTGCCGCCGAGCGTGTCGTCAGGGACCTGCAGCGCGATTGCGGTGACGTTCCGGCCGGCCAGCAGGTTGCCCGGCGTCCCAGCGAAGATTTCGGGACGGAACTTGCTTTCGGCCAGGCCGCGGGTGAACGCGAACAGGGCGGCCGCGTCTCCCCAGAACGGGTCCTGGGCCATGCCGAACCAGGCCGATCCGCCGTTGACGAGCGCGAAGAGCTCGCCGGTACGGCCGGCGCCGAGGTGTGCGCCGTTGGTGCCCGACTGACTCGACGGGCCGAATGCGTAGCGGACCCGCATCTCCTGGTTCCCGTCTGCGTCGGGCTCGCTGAAGGTCATCCGGAATGCGCGGTCTTCACGAGTGCCGCCGTCGCTGGCGATGGCGAACTCGTACAGGGCATCGGGCCGGAAGGTGGTCGGGTTGGACCTGCCTGCGTCTGGGTTGACGGTAACTACCAGCGTCGACGTGCCCGGCGACTCCGGGAAGACGTACAGGTCGCCAAGGTTGAGCCGGCCGTCCTCGATCGCTGTCGGGCTGTCGAAATGGTGGGACATGCCTTTCTCCTCACTACGGTTCCCGCCTGACGCGGCACCCGGGCAGCGCCTGGGCCAGCCTCACTGGCGTGTGGCGCTGCCCGGGTGCCGGGCGATGCGGCGGTCAGGAGGCGGCGATGCCCTCGCCGCCTACAGCGCCGGGAACGGTGACCGAGCCGGTCTCGGTCAGGGTCCCGCCAGGACCGATGCGGTAGGCGTCGACGTTGCCTGGTCCGCCGGCCTGCACGTAGAGGTACTGGCCGTCGGAGGATGCGACCGCGTCGGTGGTGCCGGGGTCGGTCGGCGTGGTGCCGAGCTGGGTGATCGCGCCGCCCGGCTCGGTGGCGAGGGTGGACTCGGTGGCGCTGCCGGCGTTCGAGGCGTAGAGCGTGCCCTCGGGTGCGGCCGTGATCCAGCAGGTCGCCGCCTGCCCGGTAGCGGCGCTGCCGAGCTGCGTGAGCGTGCCGTCCGGCGCGATCGCGAAGGTGGCAACGGCGCCCGCACCGGTCTCGACGAGCGCGAGGTGCCCGTAAGCGTCGAAGGTGAACCCGAACGGGATGGTGCCGGGCAGCGAGGTCACGGTCGGCTCGGCCGACGGGCCGAACAGGCCGTCGGCGAAGACGTCCACGCTGTCGGTGGCGTTCTTGGTCGTGACCACGAGCTGCGAGCCGTCCGGCGTGAACCCGACCTGGCCCGGCGTTCCCGTGAAGATGGTCGAGGAGCTGGTGCCCAGGCCCAGGTCGCGCGTCCAGGATGGCACCGGGACCAGGAATCCGCCGAGCTGGAGGAAGCCGGCGATAGAGGCGCCGCCCCACGCGTTGAGCACGAACACCTGGCTGCCGTGGAAGGTGATGCTGACCGGGAACTGGCCGCCGGAACTGAGGACCTGGGTGCGGAACAACTGGTCGCCACGGACCCTGAAGACAGTGATGGTGTTGCTGCCGGCGTTCACGGCATACAGCAGCCCGGCCTGCCGGTCATAGGCCAGCGAGCCCTCAGACGAGAGATGGTCGACGACGGACCCGTTCGTCTGCCCGCCGTTCCCTCCGGTCGGGTAGCTGCCGACCTGCTGCAGCCCGCCTGAGGCGGTCTGCGTGTAGGCGACGATCGTGTTGCCGG
>JASHXW010000092.1 GCA_030043395.1 Streptosporangiaceae bacterium | reverse complement strand
ACCGCATCATCGACACCGTCTATGCCCATAACGGCCTCAAGGTCGACCTGCACGACTTCGTCGTCACCCCGCAGGGCACCGCGCTGGTCACCGCCTTCCAGACGCTCAGCGACATGGACCTGCGAGCGTTTGGCGGGCCGAAGAACGGGTGGCTGCTGGCCGGGGTCGCGCAGGAGATCGACATCGCTACCGGCGAGTTGCTGTTCCAGTGGAACAGCCTGGATCATGTCCCCCTCGCCGAGTCGTACGAGACGAAGGTCAGGGGCACGAGCGCGGCCAAGGCGTGGGACTACTTCCACATCAACTCCATCGCTGAGTTCGACGACGAGCACCTGATGATCGGGGCAAGGAACACCTGGTGCGTGTACCTGGTCCGGCGCAGTGACGGCCAGATCGTCTGGCGCATGAACGGCAAGCAGAGCGACTTCACCATGGAGCCGGGAAGCAAGTTCTACTGGCAGCACGACGCCCGCTGGCACGGCAGCGGCATCATGACGGTCTTCGACGACGGCGCCGGCCCGCCCGCTGAGGAGAAGCAGTCGCGGGCATTGATCCTGAATGTCGACACCGATCCCAAGCACATGACGGTCTCGCTCAAGGAGCAGTTCTTCAATCCAGGGCATCCCGTGCTGGCGCACGCGATGGGCAACGCGCAGCTGCTGCCTGACGGCGGGATGTTCGTAGGCTGGGGCACCAACCCGTGGTTCTCGTACTTCGGTCCCAATGGGCAGCTGCTGCTCGAGGGCCGGCTTACCAAGGGCGCCCCGACCTACCGGTCCTTCATCGGTCCCTGGGTCGGCCATCCGTCCGAGCCGCCCGCCGCCGCCGCCCGGCACCGTTCGGGCGGAGCCACGGTCTACGCGAGCTGGAACGGCGCGACCGAGGTCGCGTCCTGGACGGTCCTGGCCGGCCAGAACAGCTCCTCCCTGCGTACAGTCGGCTCAAGTGCCCGTACCGGCTTCGAGACCGCTATCGCCGTGCGCGGCTCCGGGCCGTATTTCGTGGCCCAGGCGCATGATGCCTCCGGTGCCGTGCTTGGCCAGTCCGGGCCGGTGAGGATCGCCTGAGGCGGGACGTCACTGAGCGGCTCCCGACGACTCGGCCGCGAGCGGGGCTATCACGGCGCCGGTCGCAAGGACCAGGTCGCCAGGAGCTAGCTCGACCTGCAGGCCGCGCTGTCCCGCGCTGCAGAACACGCTCGGATGGGACTGCGCGGTCGCATCGACGAACACGGGCAGGCGCCTGCGCTGCGCGATCGGCGAGATGCCACCAGTCACGTAGCCGGTGGCTCGCTCGGCGTCGGCGGGCCGTGCCATCTCGGCCCGCTTGCCACCAGCGGCGTCGGCCAGCGCCTTGAGGCTGAGCTGACCACTCACCGGAACCACCGCGACGGTCAGCGCGCCATCCACGCTGGCGACCAGCGTCTTGAATACCCGCTCCGGAGCCACCCCGAGGGCCGCGGCTGCCTCCTCGCCGTACGACGCTGACGCAGGGTCGTGAGCGTAAGGATGCACCTTGTGCGCGATGCCGAGCCTGATGAGCTCCTGAGTCGCGCGAGTCCCGCGGGCCGCCATACCGGGCAAGCCTAGGCCACGGTGCCCGCTCATCGCGGGCCGTCACATGGGTGCCGCTGTCAGCGCAGGATGCGACGTGAGCTGAGGATCCGAGCCGTCAGCTGATGATCGGCGCCTGGTCGGCCGCCGTGAGCCACGGCTCGGGGGCCATCGTGAGCGAGCGCCGGTAAACGGCCTCGTAGCCCTCCGCCATGACCTCGACGGTGAAGCGCGCCTCGACGTGCTTGCGGCAGACCCGCGGGTCGAGCTTGCGCGCCTGGCCGATCGCGTCAGGCAGCTGCTCCACGTCGTCGACGATGATCCCGGTCTGCCCGTCCGCGATCAGCTCGGGGACTGCCCCGCGGCGCAGCGCGACTACCGGCGTACCGCAGACCATCGCCTCGATCATGACCAGGCCGAACGGCTCCTCCCAGACGATAGGGAAGATCATGCAGGCGGCACGGGAGAGCAGCCGCCGCTTGGCCACCGAGTCGGCGATGCCGAATATGGTGACGTCCTTTCCGGTACGCGGCTCGATCTCCCGGTGGAAGTACGCCCGCTCGATCGGCTCGGAGCACTTGCCTGCCAGCACGATCGGCAGCCCTACCGCCCTGGCCGCATCGATCGCCAGGTGCGGTGCCTTGTCAGGGTGGAACCGTCCCAGGAACAGCGCGTAGTCTTCCTTCTGCGCGCGGAACGGGAACGTCTCCGCGCGGATGGCATTGTGGACCGTGGCGGTCCATGGGAGGTCAGGCGCGGTCCGCCGCTGCGTGTCGGAGATCGCGACGAGCTGGACGCTCTCCCCCAGCGCGCGGTAGTACTCACCCGGGTCGCCGTGCACCGGGCCGTGCGCGGTCACCACCGTCGGCGTCAGCCGCCCCCTTGCCATCAGCGGGCCAGCTGTCGTGTGGTCGTGGATCACGTCGGCGTCGAGCGTGTCGAGGATGCCGGCGACCTTGGCCGCGTGCACCATCTCCGGCATGATCTCGCCGAGCCGGTCACCGGTCCCGACCTCATAGGTGGTAATGAAGCGCTGCGCCCTGGTCGTATGACGGCCGGCGCCGATCAGCGTCACCTTGTGCCCGCGTCCGACGAGGGCGTCGATCAGGTCGGCGACGACCGTCTCGATGCCGCCATATGCCGACGGCGGCACATCGAAATAGGGTGGCGCGATCATTGCGATGTGCATCTTCTGGGCCCCGACCGGGGCCATCTGTGTTCGGGTGAGAGTCGAGCCTGTGGTGCTCACAGCGAACGCCTCCTTGCCTCGCGGGTGCCGGCGCGGCTCGGGGCGCCGGTCTGCGCCCAGTTGGGGCTTAACGATCATGCCCGGCGAAGATGACGCCAATGCTGAGCGCAAATTAATAAAATGCCAATGACTAGGTAAAGAAGCTTACCTTTAGTCCTGTCATGAGGCAGACAGATTACGAGAAATATGCGCACTCTAGAAGGGCGCATGCCGGCCATCACACCGCGAACTGACGGTACGGGCGGGGCTGAATCCCTGGGCAAACCGGTCACAGCGATCGCATGCACGCAGGCCACAACAGGCCGTCAAGCCTGGGAGATGCCTTGGCTGGACTACCGCGTGAGGGACTTAAGATTGTCGCTTATTGTCCTGGTAAGCGGGTGATCCGGGCCAAGTGCCCGCTCGCAATCGGCAATTGTTCTCTTAAATACCGTGATTGCGTCGCTCTGCCGCCGCGCCATGTAATAGGCATTTGCCAGGTTCGCGCGCGATGTCAGGGTGTCTGGGTGATCTGGCCCAAGCACGCGCTCGAAGCCCGCGAGCGCCTGCTCGTAAAGCGGCAAGGCGTCAGCGAGCCGGCCAGCTGAGTGATAGGCGCCGGCGAGGTTCCCCAGGGCCGTGAGCGTGTCCCGGTGATCACGACCTTGGACGCGCTCGCGGGCCGCCAGCAGGTGCTCGTACAGCGGGATGGCGTCCTTCATCTTGTGCCCGGCGTGATAGCACGACGCGAGGTTCGCCATGGAGGTCAGCGTCTCCGGATCGTCCGCGCCTAGCACCGACTGGCGGATGGCGAGCGCCTGGCGATACGCGGCGATCGCCTCCTTCAGCCGCCCCGCCTTGCGGTAGGCGAAGGCCAGGTAGCTGGCGGCGGTAGCGACCTGCGGGTGGTCCTTGCCAAGGCTCTTCTCCGCCACCTCCCGCACCCTGCTGAAGATCGCGATGGCTTCGTCGATCTGCCCGGCCGACTGGTAGGCGGTGCCCAGGTTCAGGTTCTCGGTGAGGACCTCGCGGTGCTCGGCGCCGAGCGCGCTTTCCCAGTCAGCCACGTTGGAGTGGTAGCACTCGATGGCCTGGTCAGGCTCGCCAGCCATCAGGTAGGTGCTGGCGAGCTGGCTCCTGGCTGCCATCGTGTCGGCATGGACGGGGCCAAAGACCCACTCGCAGTCCGTGATGACGCGCCGGTACTCCCGCACCGCCTCGTCGTACATGGCGGCTTCGCGATAGGTGCGCGCAAGCGTGGCGCGGGCCCGCAGCGTGTCCGGATGATCGCGGCCCAGCGCCCGCTCACGCTGCGCCACGCCCGCCTCGATGATCCGCACAGCGTCGGTGGTGCGCCCGGCCGACTCGCACGCTTCGGCGAGCAGGTCGCGGATCGACATCGTCTGCGGATGATCCGGGCCGAGCGCGCGCCCGCTGGCCGAGAGCATCGACGTCCAGTACGCCACTGCCGGGCCGGCCAGGCCGGACTCGGTCAGGCTGGCCCCTGCCCGTAGCAGCACGCGATGGGGCTCGGGCAGCCAGAGCAGGTCGCCTGCTATTCCGCCAAGCCAGCCAGCGCAGCCGCGCAGGGCCTGCTCGAGCATGGGCTGCGTATCGGCCAGCGGCCATGCCTCGAGCAGGGCCTGGGCGGCGGCCTGTGCCGCGTCGTCGAGTAGGGCACCGGGCATCAGCCTGCGGACTGTCTCCGACACGACGGGATGCACGGCCACTAGGTCGAAGCCAGCCAGGCGGTCGACGGTGGCGAGCCCTGCCCTGACCAGATTGCTGATCGCGGTGAACACCTGGCGCTCGTCCACCAGCATGCCGCGGGAGTGGCGCGAGAGGTAGTCAAGGGCCGCCGGGGTCGCGACGGCCACCGAAGGAGTCCCTGCGGGGTCGAGCAGCGAAAGCAGCGTCAGCACGATCCTGGCCAGGCCAGCTGGCGGGTGCTGGTCGGCCCGCTCGAGTGCGAGAGCCCAGGCGAGGTCTGCCGGGTAGATCTCCGCCTGCGGCATCCCGCCGAGCAACTCGTCCTTGCGGCTGGCGAGCAGCAGCCGATATCCGCGGCAGTCGAGCGAAGTGCTGTTCATCGTGGCTGCTGCCAGCCCGAGTGCGAAAGGCATATAGCGCAGGTCGGCCGCGAGGTCGAGGGCACCCACGCGCTTCTCGGGGTCGTAGAGCCTGGCGGTCAGGTAGCTCAGCGCCTCGCGCGGGCTGAACTCGCCGACCTCGCACACCCGGGCGCCTGCCAGCTCGGACAGATCGGCCGACTGATGGCAGGTGAGCAGCACCTGCCCGGCGGAGCCCGCTGGCCAAAGCCCGCGAAGTCCGGACGGGTCGGTCACGTTGTCGAGCACAACTTGCCACTGCCGGTCGGTCTGGCTCAGCCAGTCGAGGAACTTCTCGGCGGCGGCCCCGGCCGGCGTCCGCCTGTCGGCCAGCCCGATGTCGGATGCCGCCAGGGCGTACCCGGTCATCACCGCTGAAGGACTCGACGCGTTGACCCACACATGCAGGTCCCGGCCACCAGAACGGGAACTTGCCAGCAATGATCCGGCTGCCAGGCAGGTCTTGCCGTATCCGCTCGGCCCGACCAGGGCCGTGAGGTCCGCCGTGCTTTCTAGCGCTCCCTGCAGTTGCTCAGCGGTAACGGCGTCCAGCCCGTGGCCAGTCTCCGGCCGCGGACTGACGCTGTCCTCGGCCACGGGAAGCGGGCCAGAGCGGATCGGCCACGTCACCTCAGGCATGGACCCGGTTCCGTCCGCCGCAAACCAATCTGATGGATCATGACCGCCTGACTACTGGCGCAAGATCTTGCATGGTATCTAGCAAATACCCTGCATAGCAGCAGTATGACTGTTTGCGAGGCAACAAGGGTTACGTCGCGAGTTTGTCGGTTTTATCCGAAGCATGCGGGGT
>JASHXW010000091.1 GCA_030043395.1 Streptosporangiaceae bacterium | reverse complement strand
CAGTGCCGCGCGCACCACAGCTGCCATGCCGCGGATGGCGTGCCCGCGGCCCCTGCAGTCTGGCGGCACCCACACGCCCTGCACCTGGCAGGCATGTGGCGTGACCGCGCCGATCTCCGCCTTGAAGATCACCTTGCCGTCGTCGATCCGCGCGAACGACCGGCCCGCGGTGATCAGGTCGGCTTGCCGGGCGCGGTAGGCCACACCGCCGTCAGCGCCGATGGGCGAGACGCCGACCTCCTCGGTAAACATCGCGATGCACGACGGCAGCACGATGTCAAGTTCGGCCGGCCGGACCATTCGCACGAGGGGATCGGGCTCGATCGCGGACGGAGCTGACATGGCCAGGACTGGCTGAACCGGGCGGACGTCGCGAGGTGTGCCCCAGGCAGGCGCGAGCTGAGACCATAGCTGGCTGACCGCCCCGGCCGGACCCACGATCGATGAGCACCGGCGGCCTTGCATCCGCGCCCTGGACGCGAATGCAGTTACCGCGTCCGGTCCGGCCTCGACCGGTACGAGGTTGGCACCCGAATAGCACACCGCGGTGAGCTGGCCGCCGTCGCTGTAGCCCCAGAGCTGGCCGCCCAGCCTGGACGGATCGATCCCAGCCGCGCGGATCCGCGCGGCAACGAAGATGTTGGCGATCGGGTCCCGATCACAGATGGCCAGCACTTCGTCGCGATCGTGATCGGTGAGGAGCCGCAGCGACGCCGAACGCCATGGCCTGGTGCGCAGCACACCTCCAGAGTAACGGCTTTGCCCGCGGGCTAAACCTTGGGCGCCGGCACGGCGGGGCAGGTCGCGTTGACGAGGCCGGGACCCGCAGGCAGCGACCCGTCGGCCAGATACCGGTTGAGGTAGCCATTGATGCAGTTGTTCGGCGGCTGGGCAAGCGACTGCCCGTGGTTCCCGCCGCCCTCGACGACCACCATGCGAGCACTCGGCAGCAGGCGGCGGGCGACCAGGGCGCCCGCATACGGCGTAGCCGCATCCAGCGTGCCCTGGAGCATCAGGATGGGCGGCAGCCCGGCACCGCGAATCGCCAGCGGCTTCGCGGGCCCCTTCACCGGCCAGAACGCGCACGCCGCGTTGAACCACGCATTGCCCCACGTCTCGAACGGCGCCTTGGCGTAAACCTGCCGCGTATCGGAATTCCAGTACGCCCAGTTGCGCGGCCAGTTGACGTCGCTGCACTCCACCGCCGTGTACACGGCGAACTCGTTCTCGTTCTGCTTGCCGATGGCGTTGTAGAGCGTGATGAGCTCAGCAGCCGACCTGTCGCGCAAGTAGGCGGACAGCGCGGCGGCCAGGTAGGGCCACCAGGCGTCGCTGTAGCCGCCCACCAGGAACGTGTCGGTCAGCTCATCCGGTCCGATGACCGGGCCCGATGGCCCGGAGATCGGGTGCGACTCCAGTCGCTTCAGCGTGGCGTTGAAGGTCGAGTAGACCTGCGGCTCGGTCGCGCCCAGATGGAAGACGGCGTCGGCTTGCGCGATCCACGAGAAGAACGCCATCATCCGGCCCTGGAAGGCGTAGTCCTGGTCGATGTTGTCGCCGTACCAGGCGCTGACCGGATCTACCACGCTATCGAGCACCATCCGGCGGATCCGGTGCGGGAACAGCGTCGCGTACACCTGGCCCAGGTAGGTGCCGTAGGACACGCCGTAGTAGCTGATCTGCCGCTGCCCGAGCGCTGCCCGGATCGAGTCCATGTCCCGTGCCAGGTCCACGGTGGACATGTACGGGAGCAGCCATCCGAATCTGCGCTCGCAGTCGGCCGCGTACTGCCTGGCCCGGTTCTCGAGCACCAGCTCGGCCGCGGCGCTGGCCGGCACGTAATCCGGCCTGGGCCTAGAGAAGAACGCCGGATCGCAGCTCAGCGCGGGAACCGAGGAACCGGTGCCGCGCGTGTCGAAGCCGACGATGTCATACCGGGACGCCACGCTCGGGCTCAGCCCGGCAGCCGTGAGAGCGGCGAACTGCAAGCCGCTGGCGCCAGGTCCGCCCGGGTTGACCAGCAACGCACCCAGCCGCCGCCCGACCGGGGCTGTCGCCGGGATCTCCGATAGCGCAAGAGTGATCTTCCGGCCAGTCGGATCGGCGTAGTTCAGCGGTACTTGGAGGCTGGCGCATTTCATCCGGATTGCAGCCGGCGGTCCGCCCGAGCTCGATGGCCCGACCGTAGCCTGGGCGCACGTGTGCCAGCTCAGGCCTGAGGCGGCCGCAACCTGATCGGACGACCCTGATGAGGTGCAACCCGCCAGGGTGGCCATACCCAGGGCCACGGCCAAGACCGCGGTCATCGCTCTGGTCATGCCGGAATCCTGCCCGGCCCTGACCGGTGACGAACGGGCTAGCTCTCCGCGGGTTCCATGGCGGCGGCGAGCTTCATCGCCTCTTCGATGAGGGTCTCCACGATCTGCGACTCGGGCACCGTCTTGATCACCTCGCCGCGGACGAAGATCTGGCCCTTGCCGTTCCCGGATGCCACGCCCAGGTCAGCCTCCCGGGCCTCGCCCGGCCCGTTGACGACACAGCCCATGACGGCCACCCGCAACGGCACCTCGAGCCCGTCCAGGGCGGCGGTCACCTGGTCGGCGAGGGTGTAGACATCCACCTGGGCCCGGCCGCAGGACGGGCAGGAGACGATCTCCAGTCCTCGCTGGCGCAGGCCGAGCGATTCCAGGATCGCGATGCCGACCTTGACCTCCTCGACCGGCGGGGCAGACAGCGACACCCGGATCGTGTCGCCGATGCCCTCGGCGAGTAGCGCGCCGAAGGCCACCGCTGACTTGACCGTGCCCTGGAACGCCGGCCCGGCCTCGGTCACGCCCAGGTGGAGCGGGTACTCGCAGCGCTCGGCGAGCAGCCGGTAGGCATTGATCATCACGACCGGGTCGTGGTGCTTGACCGAGATCTTGATGTCGTTGAAGCCGTGCTCCTCGAACAGCGAGCATTCCCACAGCGCGGACTCCACCAGCGCCTCGGGAGTGGCCTTCCCGTACTTGGCGAGCAGCCGCTTGTCCAGCGAGCCGGCGTTGACGCCGATCCGGATCGGCACCCCAGCTTCCGACGCGGCCTTGGCGATCTCGCCGACCTTGTCGTCGAATGCCTTGATGTTGCCAGGGTTGACGCGCACCGCGGCACAGCCCGCGTCGATGGCTGCAAAGACATACTTTGGCTGGAAATGGATGTCCGCGATGACCGGAATCTGCGACTTGCGGGCGATTTCGGGCAGTGCGTCGGCGTCATCCTGGGACGGCACAGCCACCCGGACGATCTGGCAGCCGGCCGCAGTCAGCTCGGCGATCTGCTGCAGCGTGGCGTTGACATCTGCGGTGAGCGTAGTGGTCATCGACTGCACCGAGACCGGCGCGCCGCCGCCCACCGGGACCGCATGCTTGCCGCGGCCCACGACGATCTGACGCGACTGGCGCCGCGTGGCCAGCGGCTCCGGCGGGAGCTGAGGAATGCCGAGGTCTACTGTCATGACTCGCTTTCGCCTCACACGGGAATGTGAACGGGATTGAAGATATCGGCAGCAATCAGCAGCGTGCCGAGGCCAACCAGTAGAGCAAAGACGAGCAGGCTGACCGGGACGAG
>JASHXW010000090.1 GCA_030043395.1 Streptosporangiaceae bacterium | reverse complement strand
AAGAGCTTTGGCAGTGACAATCATGCCGGCGCACACCGAGAGGTCATCGAGGCCATCGCTGCGGCGAATGCTGGCGACGCATCACCATACGGGGCTGACGAGTGGATGACGCGTGCGGCGCAGGACCTGTGCGGGGCATTTGGCGCCGCGGGGGCCTTCTTCGTATTCAACGGAACGGCCGCTAACGTCCTGGGAGTCAGCTTGCTGCTGCGGCCGTACGAGGCCGTCATCTGTGCCGAGTCCTCGCACCTGAATGTCGACGAGTGCGGAGCCGCCGAGCGCGTTCTGGGCAGCAAGCTGCTTACCGTGCCGACGGATGATGGCAAGCTCACGGCGGACCTGATCAGCTCCAGGCTTACCGGCCGCGGGGATGAGCACCGGGCGCAACCACGCGTGGTCGAAATTGCTCAGGTGACCGAGCTCGGTACCTGCTATTCGCTAGACGAGCTCGGTCAGCTCGGCGACTTGTGCCGCCGAGAGGGCATGTACCTGTTCATGGATGGCGCCAGGCTCGCGAATGCGGCCGCTCACCTCGACTGCGAGCTGGCCGCCCTTGCCCAGAGTGTCGACGTCCTCAGTTTCGGCGGCACCAAGAACGGCGCCCTGGGAGCCGAGGCGGTCCTGGTGATGCGTGAAGAGCTGCTGGCTTCCGTGCCGTTCCAGCGAAAGCAGCAAATGCAGCTCGGCTCGAAGATGCGCTTCATGGCGGCTCAGTTCGCGGCGCTGCTTGAGGACAAGCTGTGGCTGCGCAGCGCCCAGCACGCCAATGCCATGGCAAGCCGTCTGGCAGCCGGGGTCGCTGGCATTCCCGGTGTGCAGGTCAAGTACCCGGTCCAGTCCAATGCCGTGTTCGCGGCTCTGGCTGCGGACCACATCGCGAGGCTCCAGCTCGAGTGGAGGTTCTATGTCTGGAACGAGGCGGAGCACGTCGTTCGCTGGATGACAGCATTCGACACGACGCAGGAGGACGTCGACGATTTCGTGGCAGCCGTTCGTGCCACTGCGGGCGAATGAGCACGGCGCTTGTTTCACGTGAAACGACGTGGACTTGGGCTGCCCTTTACTGACGTAGCTCGTGGCTTGGTGGATGAGTGTCAACCTGCGCGGGCCGGTTGCCGGGCTCGCTCAAGCTGGTCACGAATCAGATTCGGCGCGGTCGGCATGGGGTGGAGCCATTGCGCGCCTTCCCTCCTACGGCGCGGAAGTGAACGCAACGTCCCGGCCGGTCACCGGTACCTCCAACTGATCCCCGAGGGCCCACTCGGCAACTCGCGCCACCACAGCGGCAGAGATCGCGGGGGCAACACCAGGCAGCGCCGGGATGTCGTATGTGGCATGGGCGTCGTGTGGCAGGACCACAGCCAGTCCGAGGCGAAGGGCCGGCCTAGCGGTCGCGCTGACGCACATCTCTGACATGATCCCCGTCATGGCCAGGCGGCGAACCCTGCTCACGGCCAGGACATCCCTGAGGTCCGTGCCATCGAACCCGTCATCGGTGGTCTTCCGTATGACCTTCTCGCGAGCAGCGGGCTCGAAGTACAGCGCCCAGCCTGGCGTGCCCGGAGCATCCTCTGTTCCGGGCCGGCCGTCATTCTGCAGGTGAATGATCAGGCTGTTCGCCCGCCTTGCCCGATCGAGAAGATCCGCCGCCACGGCGAGCAGGCCTGCCGCTCCTGGCACGGCGTCCGGCCCTGCAACGAATGCGGTTTGCAGGTCGACCATGATCAGGCAGCTGACCGCCGCTGTCCTCATCGCGGCGTCATCCAAGCGCGACGGCTCTCGTGGTCATCCCTGACTTGCGCCTGTCAGGCCGTCTTGCCTTCGGGCCATTGCGGAGAGATCGCCTTCACGATGCGCTCCAGGTCGTCAAGCGATCCGAACTCAACGACGATCTTGCCCTTGCGCTGGCCGAGTTCCACCTTCACTCGGGTGTCGAGTACGTCGGACAGCCTGTCAGCGAGATCGGCCAACCTCGGAGCGACGGGTTGCTTGCGAACCGCCTGGCGACGCACCTTGGCGGCCGCGGCACCCATCGCGACGATCTCCTCCACAGCGCGAACGGACAGGCCCTCCGCGACGATCCGGTGCGCAAGCTGCTCCTGGATGTCCGCGTCCTCGATTCCCAGCAGAGCGCGGGCGTGCCCCGCACTCAGAACTCCTGCCGCGACTCGGCGCTGAACGCCGGGCGGAAGGTTCAGCAGCCTGATCGTGTTCGAGATATGCGGCCGCGAGCGTCCGATCCTGCGGGCCAGCTCGTCGTGCGTGGCGCCGAAATCATCGAGCAGCTGCTGATAGGCGGCCGCCTCCTCAAGCGCATTCAGTTCCTGCCTGTGCAGATTCTCGATGAGCGCGTTCCTGAGCATGTCGTCGTCGGTCGTCTGCCTGACGATCGCGGGAACCGATTCGAGTCCTGCTTGCTGGGACGCGCGCCATCGCCGCTCGCCCATCACAATCTCGTAGCGCCCCGCTCCAACCGTGCGAACGACGATGGGCTGCAGGAGTCCCACGGCCTTGATCGACGCTGCGAGCTCGGCGAGCGCATCTTCATCGAAGATCTGCCGCGGCTGCCGCGGATTCGGCGTGATCGACGTCACCGGAACCTGATCGAAATATGCACCGGTCACATCTCCCGCGAGCTCGGCAGGCACATGCGTGGCTTCAGCAAGGGCATCATCTTGCGGCGAATAGGCCAGCCCTGCCGGTGCCGTCGGGATCAGGGCGCCCAGGCCCTTGCCGAGACCTCGCTTCTGCTGTGCCATGTGCTACTCCTTGCTGAGCCGCGCCAGCACCTGCTCCGATGCAGCCGACCTTCTCTCGACGGCCGTCTTGCGGGTGTGGCTACATCCTGCCAGGCAAAACCAGAGACAGCACAAGTCTCTCGGCGCACCTGTGGATAAGAGGCCGTGTTATCCACCACCGACCGGTGCGCGGGGATGTTCACGGCACTTCTTGCGAGTCGGTCGGTGCGCGGGATCGTCCCAACAGAGAGTGCTGGCTTCGAGTTAGCTGACCGCTTGCCGACTCATATGGCTTGCTGGGCGGGTCAGCGCTTGCCTGGACTCGCGAGGTAGCGCGGGACCGCCCTCAGGACTTGGCGGCCTTGACGTTGTTCCTGAACGCCATTTCCCTTGCAGCTTCAAGGTATGCCAGCGCGCCGCTCGAACCAGGGTCATAGGTCATCACTGACTGCCCGTAACTCGGCGCCTCGGAGACGCGCACACTACGCGGAATCACCGAACTCAAGACCAGCTCGCCGAAGTGCCCGCGGACTTCGTCCGCGACTTGTGATGCCAGCCTGGTCCGGCTATCGAACATCG
>JASHXW010000089.1 GCA_030043395.1 Streptosporangiaceae bacterium | reverse complement strand
CGGCGTCATCCGGTGGTCCCGGCGAGGGGCGGCATGCCGGTGTCGGCTGGCTGGCTGATGTGCTGCCTTCGCCGCCGGCGCGGGTCCTGGACGCCGGGTGTGGGGACGGCTCGGTGTCGGCGTGGCTGGCCGGCCTGGTGGCTCCTGGCGGGTCTGCGCTGGCCGTGGACCTGGACTTGTCCCTGGCGGACTTCGAGGAACCCGGGTTGCAGTTCCGCCAGGCCGACATCCTGGCCGGCCCGGTCCGCCCGGGCGAGTTCGACCTGGTGACCGCCCGCGCCGTCCTGCACCATGTTCCCGAACGCGAAACCGCGGTGCGGAACATGATCGCCAGCACGCGCCGCGGCGGGTTCGTGCTGCTGATCGAGCCGGACTTCCTTCCCGTCAGCATCGCCGAGCCGATCGAGATCCGGCAGTTCTGGCAAGGGTGGCTGGCCTGGTCGCGTGACCAGGGCATCGACTACTTCCTCGGCCGGCGGCTGCCGGACCTGCTAGCCGGGCTCGGACTCGAGCAAATCGGGGCGGTGGCGGAAACGGCCCTGTACAACGGCCGCTCGCCGTGGGCTGAGTACTGGCGGCTGACGGTCGAGGAACTCCGGCCTGGGCTGCAGGACTCGGGCAGCCTGGACAGCGCCACCATTGACCAGTTCCTTGCCCAGTGCGCCGATCCGTCGTGGTGGACCCAGACGATCGCATTCACCGCAGTCCGCGCACGCGTGCCCGGCGGCTAACCCCGGCGCTCGCTGACGGCCTCAGTTGTAGGTCGTCGAGATCGTGCGCAGCGCGTCGATGGTCTTCCCGTCGTTGTCCAGCCACGGGCCGCTGAGCGGGCCGTTCGGGTTCCAGAACAGCAAGATGCGCTCTCCGCCATTGGCGGCCATCCACTCGGCGAGCATGGAGAACCAGTCAGCCCGGTACCTCGGGCGCGGGCAGTTCGTCTCGCAGATGTCGATCTGCGGCGAGTCCTGGCCGGAGAGCTCCTGGCAGGTCCGGCGCATGTCGTCGAGCCTGGCGAACAGCCTGGCCTTGTTGATCCCGCCAAGGAAGCTGCGGAACTGCCCCTCGTTGAAGTCGTAGACGTCCAGGCCGTACCAGTCGAGGTTGGTCCCCATCCACGCCTTCGTCTGGCTGGGCACCGCGCAGATGATGGAGCCGTAGCTGACGTTCGAGCCGCGGCACAGGTTCTGCATGTACTCGTGCACTGCCGACATGTTCCGCGCGTTGACGAAGTCGACGCCGCGGTAGCCGGGCAAGTTCGACGCCTCGTGCCACGCCGACAGCTTCACGCCCGGGGGAGCCGACTCGATGAAGGGCTTCAGCTTGCTGTCGAGCCGGCCGGACAGCAGGTCGTCAGGGACCGGCCGGAGGGACAGCGTGACCTTCGCGTCCGGCACTGTCTCCTTGGACGGCCAGACGGTCGGGATGAAGTTGAACTGATCCCGGTAGGCGCGGAACACGTGGACGTTGATTCCCGCCGCATGCATGGTGTCGAAGGTGTTGGAGTTGCAGCCAACTAGAACGGTCACGTCATCTCTCCGGGCTTTATCGGATTGGCGCTTCGCCATTCGAGGCTCAGGCGGCCTCGCCGTGAGAACGGCCTCGGGCACGCCTGCAAGCCACACGATACCTAGCGGATTCTGCTCGGCCTCGGCGGCGTCGCCGGAACCCACCGATGATCCCCGTAAACGCTGCGTCTCACACGCCGGTGAGGCAAAGGTGATCCGTCCGGCCCCAGGCAGTAGCCGGAAGGGAACATGCAAGGGGAGAGCTTTGTTACCGAAACGTAACACAGTTGCCCAGTGAAAGATGATCATGGCTCGATGCGTGACATGCGGCACGGAACTGCATCCGGAGCGAGCGCGGAAGTACGACTACTGCACCGCGCCGGCGTGCCAGGAGAAGAACTTCAAGGGCCTGACCATGGTGGCGGTCGGGATGAACAAGGCGGCCGACGAGCTGCTGATACTCGACGACCAAACCCGCGAGGACATGGCCAGCGGCAAGTTCCGTGACCAGCGCCGGGGCACCTTCGGCAAGACCGCCCCTCCGGCGGAGCCCGCGTCCGCCACAGCCAGCGCGACCCGCGCTGGAGCGGCAGGAAGCACAGGCTCGAAGTCGCCGGCCGCATCTGCACCTCGCCGTGCCGCGCGACCTCAGAAGGCGGGGCCGGCCGAGCGCAAGCCAGTACGGCCGCCGTGGACCAAGTCGCAGGAGCGGCTCGCGCTGCTGTACAACGAGCAGGGAATGCGGCCGGAGGACATCGCGGCGAAGCTCGGGATCAGCAGGTACCTGGCGACCCAGATAATCCTGGCCGCCAGGAACCGCAGCAGGTGACTGGCGGCAGCCGCGATGGGTACTGTGATCGGTTACGGGCAGCACGACCAGGCTGCCGCGGGCGGCCACAGGAAAGTCTTGCCACTGTCATGACCACGCTCAGCGCGCAGGACTTCGCCAGGCTCCTGGAGTTCCGGGTAGCCCTGCGGCGCTTTCAGCGCTGGAGTGAAGATCAAGCACGGGCGGTGGGCCTGACGCACGTCCAGCACCAGTTGCTGGTCGCGATCGAGGGGCATCCAGGCGATCGGCCGCCGACCGTCGGCGACCTCGCTCGTTACCTGCTGCTCCGGCCGCAGAGCACGGTGGAGCTCATTGACCGCGCCGCGCTCGCCGGGCTAGTGGAACGCGTGCCCGATCCCGACGACGGCCGGGTCGTGCGCGTCTGCCTGACCAGGACAGGCGATCAGATCGTGCGCAAGCTCACTCCCGCGCACCTCGACCAGCTGCGCGACCTGGCAACTGTCCTTGACGAGCTGGTCAGGCGGCACGACGGTGAGGCGGGCCCTCAGCAGGAAGCTTGAGCCGCTTGCCTCAAGCGATACCACGTGCTTATCATCGTGATATCAATTTTCTGCAGGATCACTTCATGACGGGCCACCAGGCCGCGGGACTGCGGCGCTCGTCGGCGGGAGAGGAGCCGGAGATGAGTCAGGTGCAGCGGTCTGCAGGCCGACGATTCCGTCTAGCCTTGATCGGCCTCTCGGCCGGGTGCCTCCTGGTCGCGGCCTGCTCGGGCAGCGGCCAGCCCGTGCGCCACGGCGTCAAGCCGGACGCATCGGGAACGTGGGCGTACCCGAATGGTGACCTGGCCAATACCAGAGACGCGGCGGGATCAGTAATCTCGGCGGCCAACGTGCGCAAGCTGCGGCAGGCCTGGTCCTTCCACCTCACCGGGACGGCGGCAGCCGGCGTGGAGGGAACTGGCGGCCTGGCAATGGCGCCGATCGTGGCTGACGGCGTCGTGTACATCCAGGACCTGGATTCCAACGTGTACGCGCTGAAGCTGAGCACCGGAAAGCCCAAGTGGGAGTACCGCCTCGACGAGCCGATGAAGTCCGGGCCCGGTCCCGACGGTGTCGCCGTCGCGGACGGGCGAGTGTACGGAATCTCGCCGACCACGGCATTCGCGCTCAGCGCGGCGACGGGCAAGCCGGCCTGGGTCGACAAGAGCCTGCTCAGCAAGGGCCAGGGCACGTTCGAGATCCAGCCGCAGGTGGCCGACGGGCGGGTCTACCTGGCCAGCGCCTACGGGATCGGGCCGGGCGGCGGCGTGCTCATGGCGCTGAGCGCCTCGACCGGCAAGGTGCTCTGGCGGTTCAACACGCTGCTTGGCGAGGACCCGGGAGTCAAGGCAGTCGGCGCGGGCTCGGGCGGCGCGTGGCAGACGCCGCTGGTCGGCAGCGACGGGTCAGTGACCTTCGGAATCGGCAACCCCTACCAGTCAGCGGCGTCAGCGATCGCGGAACCGTCCGCCCAGTTGTACACCGACAGTGACGTGAACCTGGACGCTGCGACGGGCAAGCTGCGCTGGTACTACCAGGCGGTGCCCGACGACTTCAAGGACTATGACATGCAGCTCTCGCCGATCGCTGCCACGGCCGACGGCGTCCCCGTGGTGATCGGCGGCGGCAAGATGGGCTACGTCTACGAGATGAACGCCGCGACGGGCAAGCTGATCTGGAAGACGCCGGTCGGCAAGCACAACGGCCATGACAACGACTCGGTGCAGGCCATGGAGCACAAGAGCACGCTGAAGGCTCCCTACACGATCCTGCCGGGGTCCATCGGCGGCGTGGAAACCGACATGGCGCTGGCGGGCGGCACCGTCTACGTGGCGGTCGTCAACCTGGCATTCACCGCGAAGAGCCTGACGGACGTGCTTGGCTCGCCGACCGGTCCGGCCACCGGGCAGATCGAGGCCCTGAGCCTGGCCACTGGCAAGGTCGAGTGGTCCACGAAGGTGAACCAGATGCCGTTCGGAGCGGCCACGGTGTCCAACAACCTGGTGTTCACGACCCTGTACCACGGCGTCCTGATCGCGCTGAACCGGTTCACCGGCAAGGTCGTCTACCGCCTGAGCCTGCCCACGTCGGCGAATGCCCCGATTGCCATCGCCGGCAACACGGTGCTGGTTCCCGCGGGCGGACCGGATACGCAGACCGGGCCGAGCGGTGACCCGCAGCTCGTGGCCTACACCGTGCCCTGACCTGCAACGGCCGTCGAGGTCGGCTGCCCCTAAGACGTCTCTTTGGGCTTGCCCGGCGCGGGCTCTGTGCCGGGGCCGACCCAGTCGTACCGGGTGGACAGCGGAACCCAGCCGAAGCGCCGCGCCTTGCGGGCGAAGATCCGGCCAGTCTGGCCGCCGCTGACGATGTCGTTCAGGGCGTCGCCGATCTGGCGGAAGGCCAGGACGACCAGGACCAGCGCGACCATCGGCGGATAGACCTGCCACCAGTAGCCGTTGAACATGTTGTCGACGCCATTGGTCAGCATGGTGCCCCAGTCGGTGAAGGGCGGCGGGGGACCGATGCCGAGGAAGCTCAGCGCCGAGAGGGCGTAGATGGAGTCGGCGATGCCGAACGTGGCCGTGACGATGCAGATGCCGAGGGTGTTCGGGATCATGTGGCGGAACAAGATCCCCCACCTGGTCGCTCCCATCCCCTTGGCCGCCTGGGCAAACTCCCTGTCGCGCAGGGCCAGCACCTGGCCGCGGACCAGCCTGGCCGTTCCCGGCCAGGACAGCACGGTCAGGATCACGATGATGATGGTGAGGTTCAGGGAGAACATGCTCGCCACGATGATCAGCAAGATGAACGTCGGCACCGCCAGCAGCGTGTCAAGTACGCGCATCAGGATCCCGTCGCCCAGCCCGCCGACCACGCCAGAGAGCGCGCCGTAAAGGACACCGAGAACCGTGCTCGCGATGCCCACGGCGAAGCCAAGCTCCAGCGACGACTGGCCACCGGTCATCAGGCGGCCGAGGACGTCGATGCCATACTCGTCCGTGCCGAGCGGGTGGCCTGCGCTCGGTGGCTCGTTGATGATGGCTAGGTTCACCGTGCTCTGGTTCGTGTGGTACAGCAACGGCCCGATGAAGCAGAACACGCCCATGAGCAGGACGATCCCGCAGCCGCTCACGATGCGCCTGTTGTGCAGCACGGCGGTAACGGTGAGCCTGCCGCCGCTGGTAGACCCCGATGCTTGCCCCCCGGTGACTGCGCCGCCCTC
>JASHXW010000088.1 GCA_030043395.1 Streptosporangiaceae bacterium | reverse complement strand
AGCCCTGACTTGTCGAACAGCATCCGGTACGCGGTCAGGTAGGCAGTGGGCAGGCAGGCTGCGTCCTCGAACGAGATCCCCGCGGGCTTGGGAATGAGGTTTCGCACGGGGACGACCACGCGCTCGGCGAACGTGCCGTCATAGCGCTCCGACAGCAGCGACCTGCCCGGATCCAGCGTCTCGTCGGCTGCGGCGCCAGGGTCGCTGATCACCGCGTGCACCACGACTTCCCGGCCGTCAGCGGTTATGCCTGCCGCGTCACAGCCGAGGATCATCGGCAGCCGGTCGGCCGAGATGCCCACGCCGCGCAGCGTCCACACGTCGTGGTGGTTCAGCGCCGTGGCCCTGACCGTGACCGTGGTCCATCCCTGCGGCACCTCGGGCTCCTCGTGCTCTCCAAGCTCGAGGCCGGAGATCGGGTCGTCGGCACTGAACCGGGCTGCGGTGACTGCGAACATGGCATGGACCTTAGCGCTGAGATCGTGGCGCTGAGCGACGCGGGCCGGTCGAGGATGGCGCCAGCGCCAGCCAGAACGGAGGGCTTATGCCGAACGATCTTCCTATCGTGCGCGCATGTGGGATACTCCGCTAAGGCTGGCTAAGTTTCAGCCAGATGAGGACCGCCGTGAACCTGGCTACATTCGCCGATCTAGCTGTGCGGCTGGTCAATTCCGGTGGCTGTGACGCCGAATCTGACCCGTTGCGCAGCCGCGAGGCGTTCCGCGAGTTCGTAGCGGATCGTCCATTCCTGGCTGCCCAGGTGACGCGGCACGATCTTGGCACGCTCAAACTCGTGCGCTCCCAGCTCGCCCTTGTTTTCAGCCTGACTGTTCAGGGCGACGGCCTGGCCGCAGCCGAGCGGCTCAACGCCCTGCTCATGATCCACCCGGTTCACCCCGTGCTGGTCACGCACGACGGCGAGCCGCTCCACCTGCACCTGAGCGAGTCAGGCTCGGTCGCCGACCGCTACGCGGCGATGTCGGTAATCAGCCTTGCGCTGCTGCTCAGCCAGCTAGGTGCCGACCGTTTCGGCATCTGCGCAATCGCGTCCTGCGACCAGGTTTACATCGACGGCAGCAGAAACAAGTCGCGGCGTTACTGCGATGATCACAGCGCCGCGAGATCGAATGTGACGGCGATCCAGGCGCGTCAGCGGGCCGTCGCGGATGGTTCTCCGCAGATAGTCACCTCAGCTGTCAGCTAGGTCTCATCGAGTCCCACTACCTGCGACAGGTAACTTGCGTTATCGAAACGACACCTTCGGGACTTCTCACATCACCACGTGATCATTACCATGAGGCCTACTCGCGGGCGTTAGGTACTTGTTAGGACCCGAAAGAAGGTTCAACCATGGCATCTGATACGGCAGTCGATACGAGGCCGGCGGACGTCGGTCTGAGACGAGAAATGGGGTTGGTCGGCGCCATCTGGGCGTCGGAGACCTCCATCATCGGCTCTGGCTGGCTCTTCGGCTCGTACTTCGCCGCTCAAGCGGTAGGGTCAGCAGCTCTGATCTGCTGGGTCGTGGCCGGCATCGCCGTCATCATCCTGGCCCTCGTGCACGCCGAACTCGGTGGGATGTACCCGGTCTCCGGTGGCACGGCCCGCTTCCCCCACTTCGCATTCGGTAGCGTCGCCGGTATATCGTTCGGCTTTTTCTCGTGGCTGCAGGCAGTCACGGTGGCCCCGATCGAGTGCTTCGCCGTCATGCAGTACGGCTCGTACTACTGGCACAGCGTGTTCAACAGCTCGACCGGTAACGTGACCGGCACCGGGTTCGTGATGACGATCGTGCTCATGGCGATCTTCACCGCGATCAACTTCCTGGCGATGCGCTTGTTCTCGCGAGTGAACAGCGCTATCACCTGGTGGAAGGTCGTGATCCCGGTCTTCACGATCCTGATCCTGCTGTTCAAGTTCCACCCGAGCAACTTCAGCGCGGGCGGCGGCTTCATCCCGACCGGAGTGACGTTCAAGGACATACTCTCGGCCATTCCTGGCGCGGGTATCGTCTTCGCTTACCTCGGATTCGAGCAAGCCGACCAGCTAGCCGGTGAGGTCAAGGACCCGCAGCGCAACCTGCCGCGGGCGATCATCATCGCGATCCTGCTGGGCACCGCGATCTACATCCTGCTCCAGGTCGTGTTCATCGGCGCGATGGACCCGTCCCTGCTGACGCACGGATTCAGCGGTATTGTCTGCCCGCCAGCGCCTGCTCACTGCGCGAACAACATCTCCGAGGTGGTCTCGGGTCCGTTCGCTGCCGTGGCTGGCCTTGCCGCTCTCGGCTGGCTAGCGACGATCCTGCGAATCGACGCGTTCATCTCGCCGTTCGGCACCGGCCTGGTCTACCAGACCTCCACCTCGAGGGTCGGCTACGGGCTCGCCCGTAACCGGTACTACCCGCAGGCGTTCGCCAAGGTCGACGCACGTGGCGTGCCGTGGATCAGCCTGATCGTCGCGTTCGTGGCTGGACTGGTGTTCCTGCTGCCGTTCCCGAGCTGGCACTCGCTGGTCAGCCTGGTGACGTCGGCAAGCGTGCTGATGTACGCGGGCGCTCCGCTGGCTCTGGGCGCGTTCCGCAAGCAGGTTCCTGGCACCCATCGCCCGTACCGGTTGCCGGGAGCGGCGGTCCTCGCACCGCTCGGATTCATCATCGCCAACCTGATCATCTACTGGTCGGGCTTCGAGACGATCTGGAAGCTGGGCATCGCCATGGTGATCGGCTACGTGCTGATCGCGATCTTCATGTCGATGGATCCGCAGCGGCCGAAGCTGCAGTGGAGGTCCGCCCAGTGGCTGCCGGTCTACCTGATCGGCATGGGGATCATCTCCTGGCAGGGCCAGTTCGGGCCGGACAACACCGGGAACATCCCGTTCGGGCTTGACCTCGCGATCGTGGCCGTCTTCAGCCTGGTGATCTACTACTGGGCAATCGCGACCAGGCTGCCCGATTCGGAGATGCAGGAGCTGGTGGCCCGCCAGGCTGGTGAGCCTGACCCCAACCTGGCCGACCCGGTCTGATTCACCAAGAACGCTCGCTGAAGTAACCGGATTGCCCCGTCGCCAGCGCTGGCGGCGGGGCAATCCGCATTACGGGCGTCGCACGAGGGGCCAGTACCGCAACAGCATGCGCCCTTCAATCAGCTCGGCGGGAACCGGGCCGAACCGCGCGCTGTCGACCGCGCCGACGAGCGGATTATCGGAGTCCAGCCACCACCCGGCCTGCTCGCGCCATGCGACGCGCTTGACTAGGAGCAGCTCCGGCTGCTGCGGATGCCTGGCTATGACAAGCTGCCCTGGCCTGATCCTGATCCGCGCCGCGTTCCCGTCATGGCCGGCCGCAGCTAGCGGACGATCTGGCCGGGCCCCGCGCCAGACGAGTAGCCAGTCCCCAGGCCGCAGGGTCGGCTCCATGGACCGCTCCGCGACGGCTACGCGCCATATCGGCCAGCGCACGAGTCCCTCCCGAAGCTGGTGCCGGGCAACGATGTACTGTCAGTTTCCGTGATCCAATGATCCGACATCAGAGAGGGACACCTATGAGGCACCTCGCCCTCGCACTCGCGCCGAAGGCCACCGCGCACGCGCACTGTGACCTCCCATGCGGCGTCTACGACCCGGCGCAGGCCAGGATCGAGGCCGAGTCGGTCAAGGCCATCTGCGAGAAGTACCAGCAGAACACCGACGCCGAGTTCCGCGCCCGGGCACTGCAGATCAAGGAAGAGCGCTCCGAGCTGGTCAAGCACCACCTGTGGGTGCTGTGGACCGACTACTTCAAGCCACCGCACTTCGAGAAGTA
>JASHXW010000087.1 GCA_030043395.1 Streptosporangiaceae bacterium | reverse complement strand
CGCTGCCGAGGACCGCATTCCCGACCTCTTGCGCGAGCATTTTGACCAGGGCATGGATAGTGGCACGGCCCTGCGCCTCGTGACGTCGTTCTTCGCCGAATCGACGGCCTTCGCGCCGGACGCATGCGCCTGGATAGTCGGTGAGCTGGCTGTCGCGCTCGGGCTGATCGCTGACGCTGCAGGGCCGCCGACGGTGACGGTCCCGCCCTCACTGGGCGTGCCCGACGCTGCCCTGACCGCCAGGGGCGCGCGGCCCACCCAGGACGACGCCGCGCCCGCGACGGCCGGGCTGCCCGCAAACGCCGGGCTGCCCGGAACGGCCGGGCTGGCCGGGAGCGCCCCAGTCGAGTTCACGCAGGCCGGGACGCTCTACGTGGCCAGCGAGAATGACGGGACGCTCACCCCGGTCGACCTGGCCACGGGGAGCGCGCAGGCTCCGCTCGCTGCCGGGAACATGCCACGAGCCCTAGCGATCACGCCAGATGGCACGCTGGCCTACGTCACGAACTATGCCGAGGGCACGCTGACGCCGGTCACCCTGAGGAACCGGAGCTCGGGCGGTAGCGGCCGTCTAACTGGCGCGGCCGCGGCGCAGGCACACGAAGCGATCCGCTGCGGAGATGGCCCGGCCGCCGTGGCCATTACGCCAGACGGCAGCAGGGCATACGTCGCCAACGAGGGCGACGCGACGGTGACGCCTGTCGACCTGGCGGCTGGGACGGCGGGTCCGCCGATCGCCGTCGGACGGCGGCCGTACGCGATCGCGATCAACCCGGACGGCGCGACCGCATACGTCGTCAGCCACGGCGACGGGACGCTCACGCCGATCAGGCTCGCCGATGGCAGCGTCGGCGCGCCGGCCAGGGTCGGCGCTGGACCGGTGGCGCTAGCGATCACTCCTGACGGCCTGACGGCATACGTGGTCAACCACGGCGAGGGGACGATCACCCCCGTCAGCCTTGGCATCGGCCGGCCCGGTGCCCCCGTCCGGGTGGGCAGGCGCCCGGTCGCGATCGCGATCACCGCCGACGGAACGGCTGCCCTGGTCGCCAATCATGGCGACGGCACCGTCATCCGGGTCGGCCTCGCGATCGGCACGCCGGGAATCCCCGGCGCGCCGCTACGCGTTGGCCGGCGGCCTTACGCGATCGCGATCGCGCCGGATGGGAAGACGGCCTACGTCGCCAACCACGGGGACGGCACGGTGGTCCCGATCAGGCTCAGCGACGGTGCGCTCGGAATGCCGATCAGGGCTGGCCGGCGACCCTGGGCGATCGCCGTCGCCAGGTGAGCGGCTGACCTGGGGAGACGAGCTACGCCGGCGCGTCGGTGTCCTTGACGATCACCACCGGGCAGGCGGCGTTCGCCGCGAGGGCCTGGCTGACCGCTCCCAGCATGAGCCCGACGAACGGCGAGCGGCCGCGGCTGCCGACGACGAGCACGTCAGCGTCCTTCGACGCGGCGATGAGCGACTCGGTCGGATCGCCCTGGGCGACGACGCTCCGCACCGGCACCGGCGAGTCCGGTGCCGCCTCAGCCACCGACTTCAGCAGGACTTCCTTGGCTGCCTGCTCCATCTCGTCCTTGCTGAAGGCGGCCGGGTTGCCGATGAACGGCATCTCCCAGGCCAGGACAGCGAGGACCTCGCCGGCGTGTGCATGCGCCTCGCGCAGTCCCCAGCGAAGCGCGGCGAGGCTGTGCGGCGAGCCGTCCACGCCGACAACGACCAGATAGCTCATGCCTGCTCCATTGCCAGTGCAGGCTGGCCATACGCCTGCGCCTCCAGGTCCTCCAGGCTCCTGCCCTTAGGCTCGGGCAGCAGGGCGACGGTCAGCACCAGGCCAGCGAGGGAGACGATCCCGGCGACAATCTCCGCGAGCCTGATCCCCAGCGAGGACGCCAGCATGACCGGGAACAGGTAGGCGCCCACGAAGGCGCCGAGCTTGCCGGCCGCGGCCGACATGCCATGCCCCGTCGTACGGACATCCACCGGGAAGAGCTCAGCCGGGTAGACAAAGGTCGTGGTGTTCGGCCCAAACTCCGTAAAGAAATAGCTGACGCCATAGAGGATCACGAACGGGACGGCGTTCACCGAGACGCCTGGTATCAGCCCGATCAGCAGGAAACAGACTCCCATCATGAGAAATCCGGTGACCTGGATGCGCTTTCGGCCGGTCTTGTCCAGGAGCAAGATCGCGACGATGTAGCCGGGTACCGCGAAGACAGCGAAGATCAGGAGCTGCACCAGGGTGTTGTGCAGGAGCGAGGCGTGCGGGTTGAGCAGCTTGAGAATCTCCGGTGTGGAGATCGAGTTGCCGTAGTAGCAGAAGTCCAGCAAGAACCACGCTCCCGCGGTGCCGATCAGCCAGAGCAGCATCGTGCGGTGCCTGGCAAAGACCCGGAACCCCTCAAGCGCGCCTTGCCTGGACCGCGCTGCGGACTCCGCGGCGGCGCTGGCGCCCGCGGTCGACTGCGCCCCCGTCGCCTGGGCGATGGCGGCGCGTGCCTCGTCGGCAGCTCCGCCTGCCATGGCGAACCGCGGCGTCTCGTGAATCTGTCGTCGCAGGTAGAACACGGCGAGGCCGGGGATCGCGCCGAGCCCGAGCAGGAGCCGCCAGGTCAGGTTGTCCGAGGCTCCGGACGCCAGCAGGATGGACGCGATCAGCGGCCCGACAACCAGGCCAGCGCCCTGCATCGCGAAGACCAGGCCGACCATGCGGCCCCTGGACTTCTTGCCCGAGTACTCGCTCATGATCGTGGCGGAGACCGGGTAGTCCCCGCCGATCCCGATGCCGAGTATGGCGCGGCACACGAGTAGGAACGTGTAGTTCGGCGCCAGGGCCGACGCGATGGCGCCGATGGCGAGGATCAGGACCTCGTATCCGTAGATCCGCTTCCGGCCGAGGATGTCGGCGACCCGCCCGAAAACGAGCGCGCCGACCGCCGAGGCGAGCAGCGTGATCGAGTTCAGCAGGGAGACCTGGGAAGTCGACAGGTGCCACTGGGTGGTCAGGATGTCGACCACGATGCCGATCACGAACAGGTCATAGGCGTCGGTGAAGAAGCCCATGCCCGAGACGAACATGATCTTCCACTGGAACCTGTTGATCTTGGCGTCGTCCAGCGCGGTGAATGCATCCGCCGGCGGCTGCCCGGACACGCTAGTTGCCACGGACGTCAAGCTACGCAGAGTAAGGGTCAGTCACTGATAGCGACCCCAGGGTGGTAATCCGCAGGCCGGAGCCCATTCACCTGCCGGTTACCTTCCCCGCGTGCAGCCCTGGGCCGGCGAGCCGGCCGCTACGAGCTGACCGGTGCCGTCCTCCGGACCGTCCACGCGGTGCCGTCCGGCGAGTCGTGCACCTGGATGCCTGAAGCGGTCAGCGCGTCCCTGATCGCGTCTGCCGCGGCGTAACCGCCGTCCCTGCGCAGCGCGTCCCGGAGGCTGAGCAGCGGCTCGATGGCGGGCCGTAGCCGGTCGGCTGGGTCGGTCAGGCCTTGCTCGGCGGCCCGGCCGAGCCGGGTGATGAGCCCGCGCAGGACATCCCTGGCCCGGTCGGCGTTGTCGTTCTCGTCCGTGTCCGTGGACCAGGCGCTGATCCCGGACTCGAGGTCGAGGACCGCCGCGACCATGGCGGCAGCGTCCCTGCCGCGCTCGGCAGCCTCGAACCGCGCCTCGGCATCCCTGGTGATCTCGGGTAGCTCAGCCTGGGCGCTAAGTGGCTTTCGCTGGCCCGGCACGGCTGGATCCCGCCCGCCCGCATCTGCCGCGCCGACCCCATCCGGCCCGGCGGCTGATGCACTCTGGCCAAGGCCCTGGGCCGGCGCGCCGCTGCGGATCATGGCGCGCAGGTCGTCCATCGACAGGCGTGATCCGCTTTCCAGGACCGTGCTGACGCCGGCTTTGCGCACGGTCGCCCCGCCGCGTCCGAGTACTTCTGCCTC
>JASHXW010000086.1 GCA_030043395.1 Streptosporangiaceae bacterium | reverse complement strand
AGCCAGCAAGATCATCGAAACGGCGACGGGCCAGTACGGCATCCCGATCGAGGACGTCATGATCGACCCGCTGGCGATGCCGATCGGCGCCGACACATCCGTCGTGGTCCGCACCTTGCAGACGCTCGAGCTGCTGCGCGAGCGATACGGCGTCAACACCGCGCTCGGCGCGTCCAACGTCTCGTTCGGCATGCCGGACCGGACCGCGCTGGTGGCCGCGTTCTTGCCGATGGCCAGTGCCGCAGGCCTGACCAGCGCGATCATGGACGCCAGGTCGCCGGAGCTGGTGCGGGCAGCGCGGGCCTGCGACCTGCTGCTCGACCGCGACGACTGGGGTGCGACCTGGATCGCCGCGCACCGGGCGGCGCAAGCAGCCAGGGCCGCCAGCGAGGCAGCCGCAACCGCCGCGCAAGGTAGCAGCGCCGCTGCCGCGACGTAGCGCAGGCCTCAGATGACGTCAGCGGAGCTAGCACAGGCCGGATCAGGCATGGCTGATCGAGTCGATCTGAGCTTTGTTACCAATGAAAAAACAGTGCGGGTGCCGGCTGGAGTTACCATCTTCGACGCCGCCAGCTGGAACGGCATAGCTATCGACTCGACCTGCGGCGGCCACGGCACCTGCAAGAAATGCAAGATCCGCGTTGCTGGCGGGTCAGTCCCCGTTTCGAGCGTCGACGTGCGGGCGTTCTCCCCTGACGAGCTGCGCGACGGCTGGCGGCTGGCTTGCCGGGCGGCGGCGACCAGCGACCTGCAGATCGAGGTGCCGCCGCTGACCACCAGGCCGAAGGCCGCCACTGTCGGCGTCGGCCGCCAGGTGATCCTGCGGCCCGCGGTGCAGAAGCGGTACCTGGAGCTCGCCGAGCCGACTCTGGCCGACCAGCGCAGTGACCTCGAGCGCGTCCTGGACGGGATCGACGATCTTGAGCTGAGGGTCGACCTGGCGGTGCTGCGCTCACTCGGCGGAGTACTGCGCGCGGCCGACTACCGGGTGACCGCGGTGATCGTCGACGACGTGCTGATCGACGTGCAGGCGGGAGATACGACCGAGCGACGCTACGGTGTCGCGTTCGACCTCGGCACGACGACCGTCGTCGCGACGCTCCTTGACCTGGCCACCGGGACGCCGATGGCGGTGGCGTCGATGCTCAGCAAGCAGCAGCCGTTCGGGGCGGACGTCATCAGCCGGATCAGCGCGGTGATGCTGGAGCCGGAAAACCTCGGCCGCCTGTCCGCGCTCGCGCACGAGTCGCTCGCCAAGCTTGTCGGGGAGGTGTGCGAGCAAGCCGGCGTCGATCCGCTCGATATCTACGAGATTGCGCTGGCGGGCAACGCGACGATGACGCACCTGGCACTGGGCATCGACCCGGAGCCGCTGGGAGTGGCGCCGTTCATCTTGTCGGCCAGGCTGATGCCCGAGGTGCTCGCCGCGGATGTCGGCGTGACCGTCCACCCGCGGGCGCGAGCCGTGGTGTTCCCGGCGTTCGGCGCCTACGTGGGCGGCGACATCACCGCGGGCCTGCTCGCGGCCGGGATGAACCGGGACGCCAGGACGCGGCTCTTCATCGACATCGGCACGAACTGCGAGATCGTGCTTGGCAGCCGGGAGTGGCTGCTCGCGACTGCCGCACCCGCGGGGCCGGCCTTCGAGGGCGCGGCCATCAGGTGCGGCATGCGAGCCGCCGACGGAGCCATCGAGGGGGTGACGCTGGAGGTTAAGCCTTCCCGCGAGGGGGCGGCTCTAGCTGGCGATGGCGGGAATGCCCGTCCTGACAGCGACGGGATTGCGCTGCGGGTAATCGGGGACTGCGAGCCCGCGGGGCTGTGCGGGTCCGGGCTGGTCGATGCCGTGGCAAGCCTGATCGCGGTCGGATTGCTCGACCACTCGGGCCGGTTCGTCCCCGACGAGGCGGCGGCTTCGATCGCGCCAGCCCTGGCAGGCCGGCTGACCCGGCTGGGTGAGGAACGGGTCTTCGTGCTGGCCTGGCGGGGCGAGCCTGGCGACGTCGCGAGCTCCGTGTTCTTGACTCAGCGCGACGTCAGGGAGCTGCAGTTCGCGAAGGCGGCTATCGCCTCGGGCTGGAACGTTCTGCTCACCGAAGCCGGGCTCACCGCCGCGGACGTCCAGCAGGTCCTGCTGGCAGGGTCGTTCGGCAGCTATCTGTCGCCTGGCAGCGCGATTAAGCTCGGCCTAGTGCCCAGACTGCCCGTCTTGCGGGTGGTCAGCGCCGGGAACGTAGCTGGCGAGGGAGCGAAGATGGCGCTGCTCTCGATCCGCGAGCGAGCCGGGGCGCTGGCGCTGCTTGAGGAGGTGAGGTATGTCGAGCTCTCCGACCGCGCCGACTTCAACGACAGGTTCGTCGAGCAGCTCCAGTTCCCCGCCTGAGGCAGCTGCTACCGAGCGGGTCGCGATCATCGCGTGCGGAGCGCTCGGCGGGCACCTGCGCGAGATCGCCGGCCGACGGGGCTGGGACGTGGCCGTGCACTGCCTGCCGGCGATCTTGCACAATTCCCCGCGCGACATCGTTCCTGCTGTCGAGCAGCTTGCCGCTGAGCTGGCAGCTTCTGGCTGCCGGGTCGCCGTCGCCTACGCCGACTGCGGGACCTACGGCGAGCTCGATGCCCTCTGCGACCGGCTTGGGCTGGCCAGGCTGCCAGGCTTGCACTGCTACGACGTCCTGGCCGGTCCTGACCGCGTGCGCGCGGCACTGGAGGCGGAGCCAGGAACGTACCTGCTGACCGACTTCCTGGTCCGCAGCTTCCGCCGCAGCGTGCTCCTGCCGCTCGGCCTTGACCGGCACCCAGAGCTGTGGGCGGACTACTTCGGGCACTACCGGCGGGTGGTCTGGCTCGCCCAGTCGCCAGAACATGACCTGACGGCACAGGCACGCCAGGTGGCGGAGATGTTCGGCCTCCCGCTCACCGTGCTGCCGGTCGGCACCAGCCGCCTTGAGCGGGAGCTTGAGTCGCTGCTGGCCGCTGCGGGTGGGCGCCGATGAGCCCGGTGCGGCTGGCCGGCGGCGGATTGCGGGAGCTTGCGCCGTTGCTGCGCAAGGCGCGCTACGAGGTCCTGCCGACCGCCTCGGCGCAGGAGGCCGTGCTCGAATTCGTGCCGCTGGACGTGCCCGTCACCATCACGGCGTCGCCGACCAAGGGCCTGGACCCCACGCTCGACCTGGCTGAGCTGCTAGCCGGGCACGGCTACCGAG
>JASHXW010000085.1 GCA_030043395.1 Streptosporangiaceae bacterium | reverse complement strand
AGCCGCAGAAGATCTTGGGATTGGCGGCGATGAGCTCCCAGTCCACGTGCGGAAGCATCTCGTTGCTGTTGAACCCGCCGATCACGGTGAGAATGCCAGTCACTTCCGGGTCGGCGAACGCAGCGTGCAAATCCGAGACCCGCGAAGCCACCGACGAGGAATCGAAGTCGTCTCTCTCGTCGACGTGCTCGCCGAAGCTCAGCCGTATCCCGAGGGCGGCAAACCTCGCCTCGATCGCGGCACTGTGATCGTGTTCCAGCGCGAACTGGCGGCTGCGTGCTGGCGCGATCACGCGGATGGTGTCGCCCCGGCGAAGCTTGCGGGGCACGGTCAGGCTCGGCTTGGTCACCACAGCAGTATCGCGGGTGAAGCCGCGAAGGCTGGGCGTCAACGGAACCGGAAATACGGGCCAGTTCGTTCGTGCCAGCTATCGCACTACCTGGGCAGAACCTTGGGTGGCGCTATCCGTAGGTAGGGTGCTGCGGCCACCCGGGCGGTGAGTCCTCCCAGTCCTCCTGGCGGCCGTACGGGGTCAGGTCGAGGACGCTGTTGGCGAACAGCAACCTGTCCACGCCCCGGGCGGTCGTGTTGTAGGTGCGGTACACGTTCTGGCCGTCGGTCATGAACACGCTGAGCATGAAGCCGTCGTTGGCGCCGCAGTCGGCTGCGAACGTCGTCCCGTGCGAGGAGACGAACGGCAGCGTCCAGCCCATGCGCTCCTTGTAGCCCTGGATCTGCGCCAGCGGCATGTTGGAGACAGTCACCCAGCTGACGTCGAGCTGGTTGAGCGTTGCCAGGTTGGTGACGTTCCTGGTGAAGTGCGTGCAGCCTGGGCAGAAGCTATCTGGCCCGTTGTCCATGAACTGGTAGACAACGAGCTGACCCCGGCCATCGAACAAGTCGAGCAGGGATTTCGGTCCGTCCGGGGTGTCGAACCGGTACTTGGCGTTGTCGAACTGCACCATGGGGAGCCGCCGTCGGCGAGCGGCGATCGCGTCGAGCGCGCGCGTCGCTTCCTTCTCTACCTTTAGCAGTTCGTCCCGTTGCTGCTGCCAGACCTCGGCCGATACGACCTCGGGCATGCTGGTCATCTAGGCTCCTTTGGGTCATTAGCTGCGGCTGAGGCGCGAAGACAGTCCTCACGCTAATAGACGCTCCGCGCCGACCGGACTCATCGGTGCGATGTCAGGGAAGACCGCCTTCCGGGACTCCGTGCCGTGAGCGGCTACGCAGAACGACAGAGGCTAGCGGTCGTAGACGACGAAGTACATGCCGCCCGGCCGGACCACGCACAGAACCCCGGCGGGCAACTCATCTTGGTACTTCTCGAGCGCCAGGCCCAGGGCGTAGGCCCTCTCGTCCGCGTCTGCAAGATGGCACTCACCCTGGCCGTGCAACTCCCTGCGCTTGAGCCAGTGGTCGTAGTCGTCGACCGTGAAGTCGACGTGCCGGTTCTGGTTAAGGTTGCGAAGCAGAACGGACTCTGGCCGGGCGAAGAAGTACAGCAAGCGCGTATCGCTCACGTAAGAAGCGGTGTTGGCGTGCGGGATCCCGGTAAACGAAGACGTAGACAAGGTCAGGGTATGGTGGTCGCGCAGGTAGGCCACTACCTCTGCGGTGAACTCGGTCTTGAGCGTCTGCATCTTCGCTCCCATCCCATCTCGAAGCGCGAGCCCCCGAGACGATCAGGCTGCTCTGAGTCTCGCACCAGGCCAGGCACTTGCCAAGTGGCCAGAAGTCCGACATGTTACCGGTCGCGCTTCGAGTCAGCCAGATCCGGCATCGGTTCCCGCAGCCGGGCGATGGTGTCCAGGAGCATGCCGGTGAGCTCGCTGAAGCGCGTGTCGGGATCGCCAAAGATTACCTGTCCAGCCTCGACAGCAAGCGGCGCGGTGTCCGGGCCGATCAGTTCGGCCCGGCGGGTGAGTGAGTAGCGGTCGTTGCCGGTCGCGGTCAACTGGAGAACCGCCTGCTCCTCGACGCAGAAGCCGATGGTGAAGTTGTGCAGCAGGAGCAGGCCACGGACGGCGTTCTCCAGCGTGAACCCCTGGCGGACCAGAGACTGGAGTGTCGCTTCCTGGCGCCGGATCACAGCAGGGTCCGTCAGCGTCGTGCCGCTGAATGCCTTGGCCCCGTCGCGGTGGCCCATCAGCTCTTTGCGGGTGGTCGCGGCGTAGGTCGCCATCATCTCGGGCCAGGGCAGGTCAGCTGGCAGCCCGGCCATGACGTCGCCGATCTGGCGCCAGATCAGGGTGGCCATCTCGTCGAGCAACGCCTGCTTGCTGCGCACGTGCCAGTACAGCGCCGGTGCCTGAACGCCCAGCCTGGCCGCGAGCGCGCGCACCGTGAGGCCGTCCATGCCTGCCTCGTCGAGCAGGTCAAGGGCCGCCTGCACAATGGCCGCCTTAGTGAGTCCGCCCGCCACGATTTGACAGTTTAACATCGTTAAGGAAAACTGGTGACCGTCGTGATTTAACAATGTTAAGGAGAAGCGGCTGTGAAGGCGGCGATCTTGCATACGGCGGACTCTGCTCCTGTCTACGGCGACTTCGACGAGCCACCGTGCGGCCCTGGAACAGAGATCGTGGAGCTGGTG
>JASHXW010000084.1 GCA_030043395.1 Streptosporangiaceae bacterium | reverse complement strand
GTCGGCGTGCTTGCGCCTAAGTCGGCCGGCTCGGTGATCGCCATCTACGCGACGCTGAAAGCGGGCGCCTGCTACGTGCCACTTGACCCCAAGGCTCCGCAGGAGCGTCTCAGCTTCGTCGTGCGCGACAGCGGCGCCAGCGTCATCCTGGCGGACCAGCCCCGAACTGGCCAGGCGGCCAGCCTGCTGGCCGGACTCGCCGGGCAGGGTTGCGCAGTCGTGACCAGTTGCGCGGGGGGCGTTCAAGCCGACGATGCCCCCGCCGACCACGCGCAGGACGTGACGGTCGTGCCCTGGAGCGCCGTCGCCGGCGAGCAGGCGGAGGCATTGGACCACGAGCGCGCGATCGAAACCGACCTGGCCTACATCCTGTACACCTCGGGGTCCACTGGCACCCCGAAGGGAGTGATGATCTCCCACCGCAACTCGCTGACCTTCGTCGAATGGGCGGCACGGGCCGCCAGGCTGAGCGAGCAGGACCGGGTGTGCAGCCCCGCGCCCCTGCATTTTGACCTGTCGGTCTTCGACATCTTCTCCGCGTGCCTGGCTGGAGCCTGCACGACGGTGCTGCCCGGAGCAGTGGCCACATTCCCGGTGTCCATCGCGGAATGGCTCGAGCGCAAGCAGATATCGGTTTGGTACTCGGTGCCCTCGGCCCTGACGCTGATCGCCTGCTTCGGAGAGCTCGACCGGTTCGATCTGTCGGCCCTGCGCGAGGTGATATTCGCGGGCGAGGTGTTCCCGCCCAAGTACCTCGCCAGGCTGATGGCCGGGTTGCCGCATGCCCGCTTCCTGAACTGGTACGGGCCGACGGAGACGAACGTCTGCACCGCGTTCGAGGTCCGCACCGCCGACGTCGGCGCCGGCCCGGCGCCGATCGGGAAGGCCTGCGCCAATACCGAGGTCTTCGCGGTGACGAGTGACGGGCGGCAGCTGTCGGAGACCGGTGCGACGGGCGAGCTCTACGTCCGCGGTCCCTCGCTGATGCGCGGGTACTGGGGCCAGCCTGCCAAGACCAGCGAGGTACTGATCAGGAACCCGCTGCGGATCGACAGCGACGAGACCGTGTACCGGACCGGTGACCTGGTGACCCTGGATCCGGAAGGGAACTACGTCTACCTCGACCGCCTCGACAGCATGGTCAAGGTGCGCGGCTACCGGGTGGAACTCGGGGAAGTCGAGGCGGCGCTATACAGGCACCCGGCCATTCGCGAGGCGGCGGTGCTTCCGGTGCACGATGAGCTGCTCGGTAGCCGCCTCAGGGCAGTCGTGGCGGCCGATGATGCGAGCGATCTCACCCGCGAGAAGGTGCTCGAGCACTGCAGGCAGTGGCTGCCCGGCTACATGGTGCCCGACATCGTGGACTTGCGCGAGTCGCTGCCGAGAACGTCGACCGGCAAGGTCGACCGAGCGTGCCTGGCGCGCACCTAGCCCGTACCCAGCCTTCGACAGCCAGCCGACCTGGCAGCCACTTCACCGAAAGGACCTCCGATGGAAGCGATCATCAACGACTACATCAGCAAGGAAATCATTCAGGACGCGGCGCTGCTGCCACTGTCGGACCAGACGCAACTGCTGGACACCGGCATCCTGGACTCGCTCAGCCTGCTCAGGCTCGTCGTGTTCGTGGAGGAGCGATTCGGGATCACGGTGGGTGACGGCGACCTCCTGCCAGAGAACTTCGCCAGCGTCGATGCCATCTGCGCCTACCTCCACACCCGCGAGCCAGGAAGGCAGGGCGCCGCGCATGGCTGACAGCCGCGCGCTGAGACTGCTCCACCATGGGGAAGGCGTAGCGTACTGGGCTGTCACCGCGCCGCTGCTGGCTCGCCTTCCGGCCAGCCTCGGCTACCGCGCGGCGTGCCGCCGCGCTGACTGGCTGCAGAAGAGGCAGCCAGCCAAGCGCGCCGAGGTCGCCGCGAACATGCGACGAGTTCTGGGAGATGGGCTCAGCCCCGCCGCGCTTGAGCAGGCAACTACAGACTGGTTCCGGCTCGCCTCCTGCAATGCGGTCGACGTGATGCGGCTGCGGCGGGATGGGCAGCGGTTGCGAACTATGGTCGAGATCCGGGGACTCGACCTGCTCCAGTCCGCGCTTGCGTCGGGCAAAGGCGCGATCGTGTGCTCAGGGCACTTCGGTTCCTTCGACTGCGCCTTCTCGCTACTCGGTGCCATCGGCCTGCCCGTCACGACTATCGGGCGCTGGCAGCACAAGTACACGGCAGGCATGTCTTCAGCCGAGCGCCGGTTCTGGGAGCTCGTCTATGCCGGGCCACTGCAACGGCACCGCAAGCGCCCGAACATCGAACCGTGGCGCGGCAGGTTCCAGGTCGCCGCGCAGGCAGCTGCTGCGCTGAAGGACGGCGAGGTAGTGACGATCGCCATCGACGCTCCGCCCCTGTCCGCCGACATGGCCCGGGCCGTCGAGGTTCCCTTCCTCGGGCACAAGTGCAAGTTGCTGCCTGGCGTCACCACGCTGGCCCAGCTGACCGGCGCTCCAGTGCTCATGGCCTTCATGTACCGTTCCGCGGACTATCACCACCAAGTGCTGGAGATCTCCGCGCCGCTGCCGGTGGGCGCAGACACCGCCGGAGCCTTCGAACGCTGCGCCGCCGCAGTGAGCGCCGCCATCGAGAAGAACCCCGCGCACTGGGTTTGCTGGGCGAGCACTGCTGATCTGGTGACGTTCGGGCTTATCCCTGCCGCAGATGCTAGCCCAGCGCCCGCGAGCCCGTCACCTGCCTTCAGCGTGATGCCGACTGACCGCGTGCCCGATGACGTAGTCACCTCGGACTGACACCGGCTGGCTGGCTAGTGTTTGCGAAGTGGCTCGGGTACTGATCACCGGATCCGCGGACGGCCTTGGACTGATGGCAGGCCAGTTGCTGGCTGCGCAGGGCCACGCCGTCACGCTGCACGCGCGGAACGAGTCGCGGGCGAAGGACGCCATGGCGGCGCTGCCCGAGGCCGCTGGTGTCCTCGTCGGAGACCTATCGGCGATCGGCGAGATGCGGCACGTCGCAGAGCAGGCCAACGCGGGCGGCCGCTACGACGCAGTCATCCACAACGCTGCCGTCGGCTATCGCGAGCCGCACACGACGACGCAAGACGGCCTGGCCCATGTGTTCGCCATCAACGTGCTGGCGCCGTACGTGCTCACTGCGCTGATCGAGCGTCCGGCCCGGCTGGTCTACCTGAGTTCGGGGATGCACAACGGCGGCAATCCAAGCCTCGATGACCCGCAGTGGGAGCGCCGCCGCTGGAATGGCTCGCAGGCCTACGCCGACAGCAAGCTGTTCGACGCCGTGCTGGCCTTCGCGGTCGCCCGGCTATGGCCGCAGGTGCTGTCGAACGCCGTGGAGCCTGGCTGGGTCGCCACGAAGATGGGCGGCCCAGGCGCACCCGGCGACCTGTCGCTGGCTCCGGTCACTCAGGCATGGCTCGCAGTCAGTGACGAGCCTGCGGCCAAGGTGACGGGGACCTATTTCTTCCACCAGAAGCCACGGGCAGTGCATCGGGCTGCGCGAGATCGCAATGTGCAAGACGAACTACTCAGCTATTGCGCCCGCCTAGCGGGCGTGAGCCTGAGCGACGCCTAGGCAACTCGCACACGGCTTGTCACATGCTGCTTACAGAGCGTGGCGATCTGCTGATGATAACCTGACCAGCGTATGACCTATGTCAGCGCAATTTAGGCTGCTGAACCCAGATTATTCGAACAAAGAGCGGCAGGATCTCGACCTGCTTTAGCCGCACGTGACCGAGGCGAGGACAGAGGGGGCGATGTGGAGTCCGGTCACGCCGTAACCGCTATCGCTCCGGTAGTAGCCGCCGGTGTCGGCGTCCGGCACCCAGGTGGCTGGGTTCTGCGGCTCGTCAGTTTCCGGCTCGAACGCTCCGATCTGGGCAGTGCCACCATGGGCATCGTGACGTCGCGGTCGCCATCATCAGCGGCGCTCGTCGAGGTGCTGGCCGGCCGCATCGCGCCATCGTGCGGCAACCTGCGCGTCCTCGGGTATGACATGACGACCGCATCGGGCCGCGCAGCAGCCAGGCGGCAGGTAGGGACGGCCAGCCGCGGCGCCCCGCCGATGGCGTCAGCCAGCATCCGGCGCCACGTCGAGCGCGCCGCCCGGCGCTCGGGCCAGCCAGGATCGGACCGGGGCCTGCTGGTCGCGGCGATACTCGACCGGCTGGGGCTCGCGCCATGGTCTCAAGTGCCGCTCAACGCGGCGCCAAACCTGATAGCGCGCAAGGCCAGGCTCGCGGCGGCGTGCGTGCACCAGCCGAAGCTGCTGCTCGTCGAGGGGCTGCTCGATCACCTGTCCGCGCGCGACCGGGCCGTGATGGCGGACGCCATCCGCGACTTCGAACGGGACACTGCCGTGATCGCCTTCAGCGAGGAGCCCGGCACGCTCCCGCTTGTCTGCGAGCAGGTCGCCACCCTGGCACGCGGGATCTTGATCGGCCGCACGCGCGACCACCGCGACGACCAGGCTGGCGGCCCAGCCGACGCGATGGCGGTTTACTTCGACTGACGATCACCAGCGCCCGCGGTGCACCAGCTCGTCCAGGGATCTGCGCTTGATCACGCGCGACGAGCCGCCCTTGTCCGAAGCGGGATCGGGATGCCCGATCGCGACTGCCCCGATCGGCAGGTACTGCCCTGGGACCCCAAACAACTCGCGGAACTTCCCGATCAGCACGGGCGGTATGCCGAAGAACAGCGCTCCCAGGCCCTCGTCCACCGCCGCGAGCAGCATCAGCAGGGCCATGAAGCCGGTGTCGATGTCCCAGTAGGGCACTGGCCAGTGCGACTCATCGCGGTCCGTCCATCCCTTGTCCGGCCGCGCGTACCTGTCCAGGTAGATGTCCTTGCAGGAGAGCGGGACGACCACGAGCGGCGCCTTGGTCAGCGGGTCCATCGCCGGGCCGTCGGAAGGCTCGTCGTCGCCGTAGGTCGCCATCAGCTGCCAGAACGGGCCGAGCTGGTCGGGCTGGTCAAGCACGAGCAGCGCGTACCCCTGGCTGAAGCCCGCCGACGGCGCGCGATTCGCGGCCGCGAGCACGCGCTCCACCGAGTCCTGGCCGAGCGGCTCGCCGGTGAACGCCCGAACCATCCGTCTTTTCCTGATGACATCTGAGAAGTCCATCCGGCCAGGGTACGGGCAGCGCTCCCCCAGGCAGGGGCACTCGCTGAAGTGCGGCGCTTGCTGCCGGCGCCAGCGCCGGCTCCGCCTGGGCGCGACGGCCGGTAACGATCAGATCACAGCGCGGTTACCGTAGGCTCGGCACATGGACTGGAGCCTGTACCGCTGCGGGCGCGCCGGGCACATCACCTATGCCCCGGACGAGCCGCATCTGCGCGAGCAGATGGGCGCCAGCACCGGGTCGGGCGAGCTGTGGCAGTGCCTGCGGTGCGGGACCTACGTCCCCGGCGATCCCGACGGCAGCGGTCCGGCGGCGAGCGCCCCCACCGTCAAGCGCGGAGACCAGATCAGGGGCGACTTCATCCTGAAGCTGTTCGCGGTCGAGCGCGCGATCCGCGTCCTGCTGTACGGGACAGTCGCGGTCGGGCTCTGGAAGTTCGCGAGCGCACGGCTGACGCTGATCCAAGCGTTCGACAAGGACCTGCCGATCGTCAGGTCGCTGTTCCAGGAGCTTGGCTTCAATGTCAACAAATCGCTAGTTCACGAGCTGCATCATCTGCTGAACATCAGCCCGACGAAGCTCACGGCCATCGCCAGCGCCATCACGGCGCTTGCGGTCCTGTCCGCGGTGGAGTCGTTCGCGCTGTGGCAGGCCAAGCGCTGGGGCGAGTACTTCGCGATGATCGTGACATCGCTCGGACTGCCGGTCGAGATCTACGAGCTCACCAACTCAGTCACGATCACCAAGATCATCTTGCTCATCCTCAACCTGCTCCTCGTCGCGTACCTGATCTGGAGCCGACGGCTGCTGGGCGTCCGCGGCGGCAAGGAGGCCTACGACAACAGGCTGCGCTCGGAGTCCGTCATCGACGAGGCAGAAATGGCCGCTTCATCCCGTCGGGCAGACGTTGCTGAAGGTCAGTCTCCATCTAGAACGCACGACACACCGCTTGGTGATCCTCCATCACCGCCCGCCACCGCTACGTCAGCTGCCAACGGCGAGCCGCATGGGTCCGAAAGTGAAGCCTCGGCCTCGGCGGAGGAACCTGCGCGCGCCCATCGAGCCGGTCGTCAGACAATGTTCTGGTGAGCGCGAACGCGGATCCGGAGGGCCTGACGGCCGACCAGCAACGCAGTCTCTTCAACGGCCTGCTCGACGACGCCTCCCTGTTTCCGCCTGCCAAGCTGCCGATGCGCGAGGCTGTCCGGGCGCATGCCAAGCACGAATCCGCGTGGTTCAGCGATTTCACCGGACCATTCGTCTGCCCGGAAACCGGAATTGCCGACCTTGGCATGGCACTGACCAGCGCGAATCTTGCCTGGATCGATCTGTCGCTGGTCGTCACCGGTGGTGCCGCCGCGATCTCCGCGGCCACTGACGCCGTCGCGGCCGATCCCCGCCTCAGGCTGCGCGCGATCGAGGTTGCCGCGGCCAAGGACGCCGATCCAGCCGAGGCGGTCTCGGAGGTGGCCGCCGCCCTGGACGCCGTGCCACTCGCCGCGGCGGCCGGCTACATCGAAATCCCGCTCAGCGCTCTCGCCGACCCTAGGCGGGCCAACGAGCCGGTCGCTATCGCCAAACAGCATGGCTACCGGCCGAAGCTGCGGACGG
>JASHXW010000083.1 GCA_030043395.1 Streptosporangiaceae bacterium | reverse complement strand
CCGTGAGCTGGGTCTGGACGGCCGCCCGACTGGGGAGCGCGACGAAAGCGGTGAACGGCCGGCCGGTGGCGTAGCCGGGGCTCGCGCCAAGCAGTTCGCCAGCGGCCTTGTTGACCCGAAGCACGGTTCCGTCGGGGGCGAGGAGGAACAGCGGCACCGGAGCCTCGGCAAAGACAGCCCGGAGCATGTGGCGTTCTGAGCCGTCGGCGGCGGGCTTGCCAGCCGGGCTCGCCCCCGCCGCGAGCGCCTCGCCGAGCATCCCGATGGCGCCTTCAAGCTCGGTGAACGCGGCCTCGAGCATGGCGCCGGGATCGGCCCCGGGCAGGCCAGCAGACCTGCGCAGGTCCGCGAGGCGTCGTTCTACCTCCGCGACCTGCTTGTCCGCAGCGTCATGCTCAGGCGCCTTTCGCACACGCCAACACGATCAGGAGCCGGTCGTGCCCGTCAAGTCGGTCAGCGCACCCCGAGCTCGTGCGACTCGACGATCCGCCTCGCCACCTCAGAGACCTTGAGCTGGTGGGCCTGCGAGAGCTCGCGCATCCTGCCGAGCGCGTCCTCGGCGCTGCAGCTCAGCTCCGCCATCAAGATCCCTTTGGCCTGGTCCACCACGGCACGGGAGTCCGCGCCCTCGCTGAGCTGGCGAGCGGTCCGCTGGGCCGCACCGTAAGCGGAGGTGTTGTGGACGGCCGCTCCGCCGAAGGCGATCAGCAGCTCACTGAGCGGAAGCCTGCTGGCGTCCAGCAGCCTGGGACGGGTCGCGTACAGCGTGAGCGTCAGCGCCAGGGGCTCGGCCCGGTGCACCAGGGTCAGCGAGCACCGAACGCCCAGCGTCAGCGCCTGGCCCGCGTACTGCGGCCAGCGCGTCTCGGTCAGCGTGTCGGCGCAGCTGACCTGCGTTCCCGCAGCCAGAGCGTCGATAACCGGTCCGCCGTAACGTTGCTGGACGTCGGCGAGCCCGGAGATGTCGGGGTGGCTGGCCGCCAACGTGATCGGCTCGCCGTCGTGCCAGAGCGTGGCGGTCGCCCCCGAGCAACCCCGCACATGCCGCGCGGCGATATCGACAAGCAGGCTCATGGCACGGGACTGCGACGTGCCCGCTACCGTCAGCAGCTCGCCGACGGCGCGGGCTAGGTCGGCATTCCGGTCACGGTACTCGGCTTCGGCCACCAGCTACCTCGCGAGAGGAGTCGTCTCGTCCCTAATGGACCCAGTCATTCTCACTACCTCACGGTAAGCTCCGATCGGCTGACTCTTCGCCAGCCACTGGCCGCCCGGACCCCGACCATATCCCCAGACTGGCCAGAGTCCAGACCGACAAGCGAGCACTTCGCCTGGCCAGCCTTTCGGCCGGCGAAGTCCCCGAACCCCGCGAGGGATGGCTCGATGCCCGAAGCCTCGACGCAAAGCGCGAGCAGCAACGGCGTGGTGCATGTCCTGCTCATCGAGGACGACAGCGCCGACGCCATGCTGGTGGAGGAGTACCTCCGTGACGCCGGGCTGCCCGTGGAACTGTCCTGGCGCACGAGCCTGGCGGACGCCGCCGAAGAACTGGCAGCAGGGCCGGTGGCCGTGCTGCTCGACCTCGGGCTGCCTGACTCGGTCGGATTCGAAGGCCTGCGGCGCGTGCTCCTCGAGGCACCGGAGGCGGCGGTCCTGGTCCTGACCGGAGCGAACGATGTCCGGCTCGGGGTGTCCGCGATGAGCGCGGGAGCACAGGACTACCTGGTCAAGGGCCAGGTGGACGCGCAGACGCTGAGCCGGTGCATCCGTTACGCCGTCGAGCGCAAGCGCGCCAACGACACGGCCAGGCAGCTGCATGACGCGGCCATGCTGCGGTCGGAGTACACGCGGCTGGAGCGGGGCCTGCTACCTAAGCCGATCGTCGACGACCGGGGCGTGTACCACGCCCTGGCCTACAAGCCGGGCCGGAATCAGGCGCTTCTCGGCGGCGACTTCTACGACCTGGTGGAGCTCAGCGACGGGACGCTGCGCGTGCTGATCGGCGACGTGTGCGGCCACGGCCCGGACGAGGCAGCGCTCGGGGTCTGCCTGCGGGTGGCATGGCGGACGCTCGTGCTCGCCGGGCGCGACCCGGAGCAGACCCTGATGTGCCTGCAGGAGGTACTCGAGCGGGAGCGGCACTCCTCAGAGGTGTTCGCCACGGTCGTCACGATCAGCCTGGACATCGCGACCGGCAGGGGCGAGTTGAACATCGCGGGCCACCCGCCGCCCGTCCTGCTCGGATCGTTGCCGTCGCTGCTCGGCGAAGGTCAGGGCGGACTTCCGCTCGGCTTGTTCGACGACGCTTCCTGGCCCGCGATTGCGCTGGATCTAGGCGGGCAGTGGTCAGTGATGCTCTATACCGACGGACTGATCGAGGGGCGCGGCGGGCCGGGGAAACGCACGCTCGGCTGTGAGGGACTGCTCGAGCTGATCGCGTCGTCGGCGCCGGGTCCTGCCGAGCCAGGCTTCGAGGAGGCACTGACGACGTCGCTGCTGAAGACGGTCGAGCGGCTCAACGGCGAAGCCCTGGCCGATGACGTGGCGGTAGTCGTCGTGGGACGGAACCCGTGTCTGACGAACTAGCCGGCGTGCCCACCCCACCCGCGGACACGCCGGGCTCCAGCGCGGGCGCGGCCACCATCTGGGCACGGACCCGGCGCACCGTCGCCGAGGGCAAGTGGTCACTGCGCCGCAGGCTGGCATACTCCTTCGCGCTCGCCGGACTCCTGCTTGCCGCAGGCTGCGCGATCGGCGGGTTCGCCCTGCACAGCATGATCAACGCCGTCAACCTGCAGGTCAACCGGCTGGATCCGGCCGCCAGTCAGACGAGCAACCTGCTCAACTCGGTTCTGAACGAGGAGACCGGCGTCCGCGGCTACATCCTGACCGGCAATCGGTCCTTCCTGCAGCCCTACTACCAGGGCGTGCGGCAGCAGAGCACGCAGCTCGCCAGCTTGCAGGCGCTCGTCGGCCAGGACGCCAAGCTCCGCGGTGACCTCGCGGACGTCACGAGCAACATAGACGCCTGGCGCGCTGGCTACGCCAATCCGGCCATGTCCGCCGTCAAGGCCCATCACACGCCGGGCACCAGCTTCGAGCTAGCCGGGAAGTCGCGATTCAACACCATTCGCGACAGCGTCAGCCGCCTGCGCGACGGCATCCGCAGCGAGCGCGAAGCGAATGTGCGGCGGCTGCACTCCGCTACCTCGCTTGTCATCATCGTGGCGATCACGGCGGCCGCGCTGCTCATCCTGGCCGCGGCCGTGGCGTGGATCGCCTTCAACGCGTGGGTCATCCGCCCGCTGGCGCGGCTGGACAAGCAGGCGCAAGTCGTCGCCTCAGGCGGACTGAACCACGAGCTCAAGGTCAGCGGCCCGCGAGAGCTGATGGAACTCGCGGCCGATGTCGAGGCGATGCGCCGCCAGCTGTTGCGGAGCATGGACGACTTGCGATTCAACGCCGCTGAACTCCAGCGGTCCAACCGCGAGCTCGAGCAGTTCGCCTACGTCGCCTCGCACGACTTGCAGGAGCCGCTGCGCAAGGTCGCGAGCTTCTGCCAGATGCTTGAGTCCAGGTACGCCGGCCAGCTCGACGACCGCGCGAAGCAGTACATCTTCTACGCGGTCGACGGCGCTAAGCGGATGCAGATCCTGATCAGCGAGCTGCTGACGTTCTCCAGGGTCGGCCATCCCGGCATGCAACGCGGCCCGGTCAACCTGAACGACGCGGCGCACCAGGCCGTCGACAGCCTCGAGGCGACGATCGAGGACACCGACGCTGAGGTGCTCGTCGAGCAGCTACCCACGGTGAGCGGCGACGAGACGCTGCTCACCCAGCTCTTCCAGAACCTGATCGGCAACTCGATCAAGTTCCGGCGCGTGGACGAGCGTCCAGAAATCCGGATCAGCGCTGACCGTAAGAACGGCTACTGGGAATTCGCGTGCAGTGACAATGGAGTCGGCATCGCGCCGGCCTATGCGGAGCGAGTGTTCGTGATTTTCCAGCGATTGCACCCGCGGGACGCCTATCCGGGTACCGGAATCGGCCTCGCGCTGTGCCGCAAGATCGTAGATTTTCATGGCGGCCAGATCTGGGTGGACCAGCAGGCCGGGTCGGAGCCGGGCACCACCATCCGGTGGACGCTCCCGGCCGGCGACGACTACTGAGCCGACCGTGATCGGCGCAGGCAGCGTGATCGGCACGGGCCGGGAGTCGGCCCTGGGACTAAGCCAGGTTTGAAGGAGGGCGCGTGACAGCTGGCGATGCTGGCGCCATGATTTCGATCCTGCTCGTCGAGGACGACCCTGGTGATGTCCTGATCACCCGGGAGGCCTTTGCCGAGAACAAGGTGCGCAACAAGCTCAACGTGGTCAGCGACGGCGAGTCGGCTTTGGCGTACCTGCGCCGGGAGGGCGACTTCTCGGCAGCGTCGCGCCCGGACCTGATCCTGCTCGATCTCAACCTGCCGAGGAAGGATGGCCACGAGGTCCTGGCCGAGATTAAGTCGGACGCCTCGTTGCAGCGGATCCCCGTCGTCATCCTCACCACGTCCGATGCCGAGGAAGACATCCTGCGCAGCTATGACCTGCACGCGAACGCCTACGTCACCAAGCCCGTGGACTTCGAGCGCTTCCTCGGCGTGGTCCGGCAGATCGACGACTTCTTCGTGACGGTCGTCCGGCTTCCCTCGCACTGAGCAAGAACATGGCCTCTGCACGCGCCCTGGGGGCGATCGCCGCTGTCGTGGCCGCTGCTCTCGGCGGGTCGGTGAGCACTGCAGCTCAGGCCGCGGCGAAGCCGCGACTCACTGCCTACCCAGCCGCGGCCATCAGGCACGGCAACGAGGCCGAGGCACACTCCCCGCAGGTACTGCGCATGCTGGCGCGCCAGCGCGCCGTCTCGCCCGCCGCGCAGATGACGCAAGGCATCGACGTCTCGGATCATCAGCACGTGGACGGCGCCACGATCAACTGGCCCCTAGTCGCTGCCGCCGGCTACAAATTCGCCTTCATCAAGGCGACCGAGGGGTCGTACTACGTCAATCCTTACTACGCGTCCGATTCCGCGGCTGCGCGCCGGGCAGGGTTGTTCACCGCCGCCTACCATTTCGCCATTCCGAACGACTCCAGTGGCACGCTCCAGGCCGACCTGGCGGTGGACGCCGCCGGGGCCACGACCGGCGGCCGGAACCTGCCGCTGATCCTGGACATCGAGTACGACCCGTACACGAAGGAAGATCACACCAAGGGATGGTGCTACGGCCTGTCCCCGTCGGCCATGGTCGCGTGGGTCAGCGCGTTCGTCGACGAGGTACAGCGCCGTACCGGCGAGCTGCCCGTGATCTACAGCACGGCCCAGTGGTGGAACAGGTGCACGGGCCGGAGCACGGCGTTCAGCGCCGACCCGCTCTGGATCGCGGCCTACGGGGCAAGCCCCGAGTTGCCGGTCGGCTGGCGGCACTGGAACTACTGGCAGTACTCAAGCACCGCCAAGGTTCCCGGCATCTCCGTCCCTACCGACGTCAGCTACTTCAACACCGCAAGCCTGACCCCCGTCGTCCCGGCCACCCAGGCAGGCACCGCCGGCAGCTCGGCCAGCCTGGCAATGCAGTCGCTGAACGCCGACGCCGGGCAGTCCTTGACATGGTCGGCGAGTGGCTTGCCTCCTGGCATGTCGGTGGATCCGCCGAGCGGGGCCATCTCCGGCACCCTGCCGTCAGTTCCGGCCAGCTACCCGGTCACCGTGACGATGACGGACGCGGCGCTCAGCACGACGTCGGTCAGCTTCACCTGGGACGTGCACGGCCCGGTAAGCCTCGGCACGCCAGGCCGGCAAGTCAGCGCGGCGGGCAGCGCGTCCAACCTGAAGCTGGTCGCCGCCGACGGGTTGCCGGGCTGCACGCTGACGTTCACCGCAACCGGGCTTCCGCCCGGCCTGTCGATCAGCCCGTGCGGGCGCATCACCGGGTGGGCCTACCGGCCGGGCCACTACCAGGTGACCGTGCACGCCAGAGATAGCCAGACTGGGTCCCTCGCCAGCGTGGCGTTCCGCTGGGTGATCACCTCCGCGCGCCTGGTCCCGGCCGGCCAGATTCGCCTGGGCTCGGGCAGCAACTGCCTGACGGCGTTCTCCGCACGCCGCGGCACACATCCCGCCCCGCAAGTCCGGGCCTGCGGAGCCGGGGCCAGCCAGCGCTGGCAGGTGAGCTTGGCCGGCGTCCTGCGACTGGGCACCCGGTGCCTGTCCGTGATCAGCACAGCGAGCAGCGGCTACGTTCCGGTGCTTCGGCCGTGCAGCGGCCTGCTGCCGCAGGCCTGGCAGCAGGCCGCTGACGGCGGCCTGGTCAATACGCCCACCGGGCTGTGCCTCACCCACGCGGGCGGCACCGGGCTCGACGTCGCAGGGTGCGCCGACGTCGCGAGCCAGGCCTGGGACCTGCCCGCGGGACCACTCGGGCCGGACGTGGCTGGCAAGTGCGTCGCGTCCGTTCCGGCCAGCGCGAGCGCGCCAGCTCACCTCAGCCTGACCGAGTGCGCTGCCACGCCACGGCAGGCCTGGACCCTCGGTCCGTCCGGCACGATCGCCGTCGGCGGCCGCTGCCTGACCACTGCTCAGCCGGGAACCGTGAGCGCCCCGGTGACGCTCGCGACTTGCGGCACGAGCACCGCGCAGGCCTGGGAGGCGATTCCCGGGCGCGGCGGCGTTCCGGGCAGCGGCACGGGCGGGACCCTGATCGTCAACCCGGCCTCCGGCTTGTGCCTGACAGCCGCCGACGGAACCGCGGCGCCGACCACGGCACTTGCCCTGGGGTACTGCGTTACCGCTAATCCGCGACTCGCCTGGCGGGCTAGCTAAGGCGAGGCCTGCTCGCTGCCGAGCTGCCCGGCGCATTCGTGCGCGTACCATGCACGGGTGACCGCAGCCAGCTCCGCAGGGTCACCTGACGCTGGTCTTGCCCGCGCGGCCCGGACCGCGCCCGGTGACCTCCCCGGCCTGCTAGCCCGCTGGCGCGACGATCTGGCTGCCTGGGCCATCCCCGATCACATCCTCGCCGCGGTCAGCGACTCGCCATGGGTCTTGCCGGCTGGCGTCTTCGCCCGCCGGGCCGACCGGGTCACTGCCGCCCCGTCCGGCCCGTCCTTCGAACGCGCCTGGGCGGCGCTCGACCCGCCCGGCAGCGTGCTCGATATCGGCTCAGGGCCGGGCACCGCCTGCTTGCCGCTCGCACCGCGCGCCACGCGGCTGACGGCCGTCGACACGAGCGAGCAGATGCTCGGCCTGCTTGCCGAGCGCAGCAGCGCTCTGAGCATCGAGGCCGTCCTGGTGCCCGGCCAGTGGCCCGCGGTGGCGCCTGACGTGGCCGCAGCCGACGTGGTGACCTGCCACCACGTGGTTTACAACGCCGCTGACATCGCCCCGTTCATCAGGGCACTCACCGACCACGCCAGCCGGCTCGTCGTCGTCGAGATGACCGGCACGCATCCGCTGACCTCGCTCAACAACCTGTGGCTGAAGTTCCACGGGCTAGAGCGGCCCCAGGGCCCCACGGCCGGCGACCTGCTGGCGATCCTGGACGCCATGGGCCTGCAGCCCGGCCATGAGCGGTGGCGGCGGCCAGGCGGACCGGACTACGCCAGCTTCAGCGAGCTTGTCGAAGTCACCCGCAGGCGCGTGTGCCTGCCGCCCGAGCGAGCCGGGGAGGTAGCCGACGCGCTCGTCGAGGCCGGACTGAACCCGGATCAGCCCATGGACCTGGGGTCATCGGGCCGCGACGTGATGACTATCTGGTGGTCACGCGGGTAGCGCGAAAGTGGCACGTCGAAGCGCCGGCCGATTTGGCCGCTCGGACGTCATGTTGTAGAGACGATAGGGACACCCATCACGACGGTGAGGCATACCCCATGAGCGACTGGCCGGACGACTGGTTCCGCGACCCTGCACGAAACGCGGACCCCGCAGCGCAGCATGCTACGCCCGACGGCGCTTCTCCCGCTGGAGCTGTGGGGAAGGTCACAGAGGCTGACAAGCTGACCCAGCCCAGATCACAGATAGCCCCGTCGGCCGCCAGTGCGTACACCCGCGTCGATGGCGGCGGGCCCGCCTGGCCGTCCCAGCAGCCGGCCCCGGCCGGCGGCGCCTGGGATGCCGCGTCGACAGCGCAGGCCGGCGGCTCGTGGGACTCGCCAGGCCAGGCAGGTTATCCAGGCCAGGCAGGTAACCGGGCACAGGCGTGGCCGGACCAGCCCGCGCTGAACACCTCGGGCCAGCCGCCGCGCTCGGCACCACCGGGCCGCATCTACGGCGGCGGCTCCAGGGGATCAGGCTGGCGCCGCTGGCTGAGGCCGCGACGGATCTTCGCCGTCATCGCGGTGCTGATCTGCCTGATCCTGGTGGGCAGCGTGGCGACGTACTTCTACTTCGACTCCAAGCTCACCCGCAAGAACGTGCTGGTCGACTACGCCGGCCGGCCAACGCCGGGCCTTGGCACGAACTGGCTCATCGCCGGCTCGGACAGCAGGCAGGGCCTGTCCCGCGCTGCGGAGCGCAAGTACCACACGGGATTCGACGTCGGCGGCGGGCGATCGGACACGATCCTGATACTGCACGTGCCCGCTAACGGCGGCCGACCGGTGCTGATCAGCCTGCCGCGAGACTCCTGGGTGCCGATCCCTGGTCACGGTTACGCCAAGATCAACGCCGCGTACTCCTACGGCGGCCCCGCGCTGCTGGCGAAGACGGTGCAGGACGTCACCGGCCTGTACATCAACCACTACATGGGCATCGGCTTCGGCGGCTTCGTGCACGTGGTGAACGCAATCGGCGGGGTCCGGCTGTGCCTGAAGTACCCGCTGCACGACAAGGCATCCGGCCTGGACCTCAAGGCCGGCTGCCACGTGCTCAACGGGGGCGAGGCGCTGGCGTACGTCAGGGACAGGCACAACTTCGCCATCCAGGACCTGCAGCGGGTTCAGGACCAGCGGATCTTCCTGGCGGCACTGCTGCGCAAGCTCACCAGCTTCGGCGTCATCGCCAACCCGTTCAAGGCATTCCCGGCAGCGTCCGGCGTGGTCGGAACGCTCACCGTGGACAAGGGAACCAGCCTGTACCAGTTGCTCCAGGTCGCCTTCGCCCTGCGCCATCCGATCACCACGACGGTTCCGATCGCCAACGCGAACTACCTCGTTGACGGCCAGGATGCGCTCCAGTGGAACCGGGCGGAGGCTCTGAAGCTGTTCAGCGAACTCCGCAACGACCAGCCCATCTCCAAGGACCTGATCACCGGATCGCACCAGGCGCCGACCAGTTAGCCAGGCAAATTCCCGGGGTTCCGGGGGCCACCTTGCTGGTTCAGAGGTGTTTCAGCCCGGCTTCAGGTAACGCTCAGCCTGGTGTCGGACAATAGCCAGATGAGCACAGCGGTAAGCGATCGCCAGCAGACCACTGCGAAGCTGCTGGTCGTCGAGGACGAGCCGAACATCCTCGAACTCCTGGCGGCCAGCCTGCGCTACGCGGGGTTCGAGGTGGTCACGGCCTCGGCAGGCACCGAGGCCGTGCAGGCCGCGCAGCGGCACCGGCCCGATCTCATCGTGCTCGACGTCATGCTGCCGGACATGGACGGCTTCGAGGTGCTGCACCGGCTGCGCGGCGGCGGCACCAGGACACCGGTGGTGTTCCTCACTGCGCGCGACTCGACCGAGGACAAGATCCGCGGGCTCACGCTGGGCGGCGACGACTACGTCACCAAGCCTTTCAGCCTCGAAGAGGTGATCGCGAGGATCCAGGCCGTCCTGCGGCGGACTCGCGGCGGTGTCGCCGAGCCGTCACCCAGGCTTGCGTTCGCCGACCTCGAGCTTGACGAGGACAGCCACGAGGTCTGGCGCAACGGCACCCAGGTGCAGCTCTCCCCCACTGAGTTCAAGCTGCTGCGTTACTTCATGCGCAACGCCGGCCGGGTGCTGTCCAAGATGCAGATACTCGACCACGTCTGGGACTACGACTTCCGCGGCGACACGGGCATCGTCGAGTCCTACGTCTCAGTACTGCGCCGCAAGATCGACACGACCGACCCGCACCTGCTGCACACGCTGCGCGGCGTCGGCTACGTCATGCGGCTCCCGTCCTCCTAGCTGGCCGCTGTCTCATGGCTCAGCATCCCGAACACCGCGGCGGCGCCTGGCAGTCCGCGAAGCGGCTGTCCGGCAGGACCCCGCTGCGCGTCAAGCTGATCGCGGCCGTTCTCATACTCGTCACCGCCGCTCTCGCGGTGATCAGCATCGCCAGCATCGCGTTCCTGCGCGGATACCTGCTCGGGCAGGCCGACAAGGAGCTCGCCCTTTTCGTCAGCGAAGGGCCATTTCGAAATCAGCCAGTGGGGGTGATCAAGAGTTACCTGAGCTCGCACCAGGCCTACTCGAGCTTCTCCGGGCCCTCCTACCAGTGGATAACCCGTTCGGGCAAGGTAATGCAAGCTCAGTACGAGATCAGCGGGGTCCGGCGCAACGGGCTCCCCATCATCGTGCCCGGCCCGTCCGTGCACGCCAGCGACAGCTGGATTTCGCACACGCTCGTTCAGTCCACGCCGGTCACCGTCCGCGCGATCCGTGGCGGGGGCCTCTGGCGCGTCTCGAGCTTCAAGACTCCGCTGTCGGTGTTCAATCCAGCCAACCCAACGCAGACCGTGACCGGTACTGTCGTCGTCGGCGTCGACGTCACCTCGGTTTACCGGACGCTGAGCGAGCTCACGATCATCGACGCCATCACGAGCTGCCTGCTGCTGCTCGTGCTCGCTGTCTTCGGGATCGCGCTGATCCGCACGAGCCTTCGGCCACTGAACGACATCGAGCGGACCGCGCAGGCGATCGCGGCCGGTGATCTGAGCCGCCGCGTGCCAGAGCGTGACCCGCGCACCGAGGTGGGCAGGCTGGGCCGCGCTCTGAACACGATGCTGGCCCAGATCGAATCCGCGTTCCACGCTAGGACGGCCTCCGAGGAGGCTGCGCACCGGTCCGAGGAGACCGCCAGGCGCTCGGAGGAGAACGCGCGCCACGCTGCCTTCATGGCTAGCCGTTCGGAAGACCGGATGCGTCAGTTCGTCGCCGACGCCAGCCACGAGCTCCGCACCCCGCTCACCGCGATCCGGGGCTATGCCGAGTACTACCGGCAGCGCGGCGGAACGGAAGGCGAGGCGGGCGGCGCGGACGCTTCGCGCGGCGCTCGCACCTCGAAGTCGCCCAACGGCCACGTCAAAGCAACGCCGGCAGCTCCGGCCGCGGGTGGGCAGCAGTCTCAGCCCGCAGGCGCCTCGGCCGGCGAGTCATCGGCCGGCAAGCCCTCGGACGCCGACAGACTCAGCCATGCCGACCTGGACCGGATCTTCAACCGGGTAGAGCAGGAAGCGACCAGGATGGGCGTGCTGGTCGACGACATGCTGCTGCTCGCTCGCCTGGACATGCAGCGGCCCATGGACGTGCGAACAGTGGACCTCCTCGCGATCTCGGCTGACGCCCTGCACGATGCCCGAGTGATCGCGCCAGCGCGGGCAATCAACCTGACCGTCGACACAGCCGACGCGCCGCTTGTGCTCGGCGACGAGGTGGGGCTTCGCCAGGTGGTCGGAAACCTGATGAGCAACGCGATCAAGCACACCCAGGACGGGACGCCGATCGACATCACCATCAGGACAGGCACGTTGGGCAGCGGCCAGAAGCAGCCAGCGCAGCCGGAGAATGCTGCACTCGAGGAGCCAGCCGTGATCCTCGAGGTGACCGATCAGGGCCCCGGTCTGACGGCCGAGCAGAAGGATCGCGTGTTCGAGCGCTTCTACCGCACGGACCGGGCGAGAAGCCGGAGCGCGGGAGGTACCGGGCTCGGCCTGGCCATCGTCGCCGCCCAGGTCAGCGCCCACCGTGGGCGCGTCTGGGTCGACTCGGAGCCCGGCCACGGCGCGACGTTCGGCTTGGCGCTCCCCCTGGCTCCGGAGGCCAGGCAGTCCGACTGATCAGCGCTGCCGCCCGCCGCGGAACAAGACAGGTACCAGGACGCGCCCGCCCTGGTGCAGCAACCACGGGCCGGGCGGAACAGCCTCCTGGACCGGGATGTAGTGGATGAACGCGTAGCCCAGGCGGCGCGCGAGCAGGCCGTCCGTCGGGACCTGGTCCCCGATCACGGCTCCGGGTCGGGGAAGCGCGGCATACAGGGCGACGTGGACCGGCTTCCTGGCCGACGCGACGTAGGACACGTCGATGCCTCCTACCGCGGGGAGAGCCGTGGGGCGCCGGGCCGAATTGGTGGCGAAACACACTGCCCGCAGCCCAGGCACCGAAGCAGCCAGGTCTGCAAGCACGCGCGACACACCCAGGTCGAGCACTTGCTGTCCGCTATCCCAGTACGCGACCAGGGGCTCGACGTCGACGATCACCGTTCGGACGGCCAGTTCCGCGGCGTGTCGTTCAGCGTCCTGCAGATCGGCGA
>JASHXW010000082.1 GCA_030043395.1 Streptosporangiaceae bacterium | reverse complement strand
GCTGCTGGGAGAGAAGGATGCCGTAATGGCTGGCTGGCCGTTCACGAAGGACTTTCCGCGACCGCCAAGCGTGTAGATGTCGCCTGCCGTCATCTGCTGGCCGTAGAAGGTGCCCGAGGCGCTGGCGATGACCTGGAGCCTCTCGGACGTGGCGACGAGCACGTTGCCCGAGTTGTCGATCGCGACGCCGGCCGGGTTAAGCCTTTCCTCGCGCGCTGGAACGCCGTTGGCCTGCGAGCCGCCCCGGTGAACTCCGGCGATCGTGTAGATGTGCCCGGCACGCATGTGCCATCCGTAGAAGGTGCCGGTGCGGGCGGCCACCACCCGGACCAGCCGCGGGTAGAGACTGTACGACAGATCGGTGGCGACGACGAGGTTGCCCCACCTGTCGACAGCGAGGCTTGTCGGTGCGCCATCCGCGTCTGTCGCAGGAACGCCGTTGGCCTCGGAGTTCCCGCCATCGGCTATGACGTAGATATCTCCGGCCCTCATCCGCATGCCGTAGAAGGTGCCGGCGCGCCTGGCGATCACGAGCAGAGCGCCGCGCTGGATGCCGTTATCGATGTGGGTGTTCGGGTCGGCGACGACCAGGTTCCCGTCCCGGTCGACGACGACGTCGGCTGGATCGAGCGCCACGCTGGTCGCGCGCACGCCATCCGGCGGCGGACCGCCGGGCGCACTGCCGTCGCCGCCGACCGTGTAGATGTGCCCGGCTGTCACGGCCCTGCCATATGCATGACCCGACTTGCCAGCCACGACGAGCACCCGCAAGTCACGGAAGTCGGCGATCACCAGATTCCCCGAGCCGTCGGGCTGCACTGCGGCGGGAGCTATCGTCGCGCTAGTCGCGGGGCCGCCTTCTCCGGAGTAGACCCCGTTAGCTTCGAGGAAGTATCGGTGGCCGGGCACCATCGCCATGCCGTAGTAACGGCCCGCCTTCCCTGCGATCACCAGGACCCTCGCGTACCTGCGGAAGTCGCAGGCGGTGATCACGTTTCCCGCGCTGTCGACCGACGGCGCGAACGGATGTTGGCAGGCCGGCAAGAGGTAGATGTGCCCGGCCTTCATCTTCTCGCCGTAGAACGTGCCCGAGCGGACCGCGAGCAGTGACAGGCGGTAGCTGTCGGCGATCACGACGTTCCCGCTGGCGTCGATGGCGATTCCGCTCGGCGCGTCGAGGTCCGCCGAGAGCGCACGCTGGCCGTTATCGGGCTCGCCTGAGCTGCCCGAGCCGGCGATGGTATAGATGTGGCCCGATGTCATCGCCTGGCCATAGAACGTGCCCGTCGTCGCGGCAATCACCCTGATGGTGTTGTCGAAGGTGTCGGTGATCACCAGGTTGCCGTCGTGATCGATCCTGACCCCCGAGTCTGGAATCACCGGGCCTTCCGAGCTGTCCGGATCCAGGGCGAGGCTGGCTTGGGTAGCCGGCCCGCCGTCGCCGTAACTGGTCCCGCCGCCTGCGACTGTGTAGATGTCTCCGGCGGTCATCGCGACCCCGTAGTAGGTGCCGGAGCGCTCGGCGATGACCCTGATGCGGTCGTTGCCGGAGTCGGCGACGATCACGTTCCCCGCGCTATCGACGGCCAGCCCGGTCGGCCCGTCGAGATCGGCGCCGGTGGCCGGGCCGCCGTCGCCCGAGAAGCCGAACGCTCCCGTTCCCGCAATGGTGTAGATGTGCCCGGTGGTCATGGGCTGGCCGTAGAAGGTTCCGTCGCGGGCTGCGATGACGCGGACCCTGTTATTACCGACGGACGGGCCGTTGTAGCTGTTGAAGACATCTCCGTCGGACAGCAGCAGGTTGCCGTTGCGGTCGACGGCCAGGCCGCACACGGAGCCGAGCTCGCCGCCAGATGCGATGGCGCCATCGGGCGTGAAGCCGTTGCTGTCGGCGCCGGCGAGGTTGGTCAGCGAGCCGGTCCGAAGTCCGATCCGCCGCACCACATCGTCCGCGGACTGGCTGAGGGAGAGGAAGGCATTGGGGCCGACAACCTGGCCGGCCAGGTACAGGTAGCCGTCGTGGAACGTCGCCGCGCACTGGTCTCCCAAGGCAACACGCGCTGCCGGACCGGGGCCGCCTGGCCCGCCAGCCACTGTCGTGATCGTGCCTGGCTTCGCGGCGGCCGGCGTAGCCGGCGTGAGCGCCGTCCTGGCGGCGCCGGGCCAGGCGGTAGTGGTCACGAGCGCGGCAGTGAGCGCCGCAACAGCGGCTGCTCGCCGAACTAGATGAGGGCGCATGCCGAATCGACGCTCGAGGCGGCGCCCAGGTTCACGCACAAGGCGAGCGAACCTAGCGGGGCACGGACAAGGAGAGGGCGTAGCGCCCTTGGGAGTCGGTCCACCAGCTGCGCAGGTCCATCCGCGCATTCTCCAGCTCGGCGGTGATTCCCTCGCGACGGAACTTGGCCGAGATCTCGGTCCGCATCTCCTCGCCCGCAGTGAACGGCACGGTCAGGCCGATCGCAGCCAGGGTCACGGTCTGCTCGCGCGCCGACCGCAGCCGCATCTCGATCCACTCGTTCGCGGAGTCCCAGAGCGCAACATGATCGAATTCGTCCACGTCGAAGTTGCCGCCGAGCTCGGCGTTCAGCACGCGCAGGATGTTCTTGTTGAACTCGGCGGTGACGCCAGCGGCGTCATCGTAGGCCGCGACCAAGGTCGCCGGGTCCTTGACCAGGTCGGTGCCGAGCAGCAGCGCGTCACCGTCCCGCAGCGCGGCGCGCAGGCTGGCGAGGAACTCGGCACGCTCTTCGGGCAGCAGGTTGCCGATGGTGCCGCCCAGGAACGCGACCAGCCGCGTGCGGCGGGAATCAGGAAGCCCCAGATGCTCGGTGAAGTCAGACAGCACCGGTCGCACCCGCATGGCCGGATAGCGCTCGAGCATCCTGGTGGCTGCGGTCATCAGGGCGGACTCGCTGACGTCCACAGGCACGTACTCGGCGAGCGATCCGGTGGAGTGCATGGCGTCGAGCAGCAGCCTGGTCTTGTCCGCGGATCCGGAGCCCAGCTCGACCAAGGTGCTGGCCTGGGACTGGGCGGCTATCTCGCTGGCCCTGGCGGCCAGGATTTCCCGCTCGGCACGGGTCGGGTAGTACTCGTCGAGCATGGTGATCTTGTCGAATAGCTCGCTGCCCCGCTCGTCGTAGAACCACTTCGGCGGCAGGGACTTGGGCGTGGCCGTCAGTCCGGCCAGCACGTCGGCGCGCAGGGACGCCTCGAAGAACTGCTCAGGCAGTCTCCGGTCGATCTCGATGCTCGTCATGGCCGCACCGCCTTCCCGTTCGGGCTGCTTGCCGCCTCGGCCGCCTGCGCGGCCTCAGGCAGGCCGGCCGGGGTAAGCAGGCCGGCCCGCGATGGCATGCGGCGCAGTGGCCGGACCGCGACCGTCGCGACGGTCGCCTCGAGCACGCTGCCCTCGGGCACGTCGATCCAGCCGGGGTCGTCGTCGGATGGCTCGGACGCGACGACCACGTCACTGACCCGGTGCCGGTAGCACAGCGAGTCTCCCGCGGCCGTCGCGGCGATCACCGTGCCGTCGGTGAGCAGGAGGTTGAACCGGCCCGTGCCGCCCGCGTCCGCGATGTCGGCGATGGTCCCGTCCAGCGCATCGCCCGCACTCTCCCCCGCCCGGAGCCTTGCTTGCACGATGGCCCAGATGAGCGCAGTGTCGCAGTGCGCCTGGAGCTTGAGCAGATCGCTGGCTGGGAGTCGGTCGGCAAGCCTAAGGACGGCTGCGGCCGCCTCGTCCTGGCTGGCCATTCGGGGGCTATCCAGACGTCGGCCGCCCGGCGACGCGCCCGCCGCCGCGGACCAGCCAAGGAGGGCCCCGTTCAGGCTGAAGAGCCATGGTCCTGCCGAATATGGCGCCGCGGCTGACGCGCCAGAGTCCGTCCCCGAGGACGCGTTGCGCACCGCGGCGAGCAGCGCGCCGGTGCGAGTGACCCGCGCGAGGTCGGGCAGCGACTCGTCGCCCCAGATCGGGCCGGCCCGCCGGTACCTGGCGGGGATCGGGTCGCCGCTGGCGTACCAGCCGACGCCGAAGCCGTCCACGTTCATCGAGCCGTGCCGCTGCCGGCGCGGCCGCCACGCCTGCTCGGCGAGACCGTGCGGCGGGTCGACCAGCACGGACCTGATCGTGACCTGCTCGCCTAGGTAGGCGAGGTGGCGGCACATCAGGCCAGGTCCGCATCGCGCGCGGTGCGGAAGCCGGCGAAGATCTGCCGCCTGACCGGGAAGTCCCAGTTTCTGAACGTCCCACGGCAGGCGACCGCGTCAGCGGAGAATGCGCCGCCTCGCAGCACCTTGTAGTCCGCGCCGAAGAAGACCTCCGAGTACTCCCGGTACGGCCAGGCGCGAAAGCCCGGGTACGGCAGGAAGTCGCTGGCCGTCCACTCCCACACATCACCGACAAGCTGGCGGGCACCGGATGGCGCGGCGCCGTCGGGATACGAGCCGGACGGAGCTGGCTGCAGGTGCCGCTGGCCGAGGTTGGCTAGCTCCGGCGTCGGGTCGCTGTCTCCCCACGGATAGCGGCGGGACAGGCCAGTCGCAGGGTCGTATCGCGCCGCCTTCTCCCACTCGGCCTCGGTCGGCAGCCGGCGGCCCAGCCAGCGGGCGTAGGCGTCTGCCTCGTACCAGGACACGTGCATGACAGGCTCCGCCGGCGGTACCCGCTCGGTGACCCCGAACCTGCGGCGCAGCCACTGGCCTCCGCTGCCCTGCTCCCAGAACAACGGAGCCGTGAGGCCGGCCTTCTGCCGGTGCTCCCAGCCCGCGGGCGACCACAGGCGCGGCTCGAAGTAGCCGCCGTCGGCGACGAAGTGCATGTACGCGCCGTTGGTGACCGGCGTCGTGTCCAGGTAGAACGGCAGCACGTCCACGACGTGGGCCGGCCGCTCGTTGTCCAGCGCCCACGGCTCGGTCGACGTGCCCATCGTGAACGGCCCGCCAGGGACTAGCACCTCAGCCGGCAGCCTCAGCACGTCGCCGGGCGGCGGCCCCGGGGGCGGCGCGGCCAGGACCGCGCTCCCCTGCCTGAGCTGGTGAGTCGCCAGCATCGTCTCGTCGTGCTGCTGCTCGTGCTGGGCGATCATGCCGAAGACGAAGCCAGACTCGACCAGCGGGCCGGCGGTGAAGCTGACCTGATCGAGCAAGTCGAGCACCCGGCCACGGACTTCGCCCGCGTACTTGCGGGCCTCGGCTGGCGGCAGCAGCGGCAAGCTCGGCCGCGTCGAGCGCGGATGCTCGAAGGCGTCGTACAGCGGGTCGATCTCCGGGTGCATCGGATCCAGGCCGTCCACGGCGCGCAGCAGCCAGAGTTCCTCCTGGTTGGCGACGTGGGCCAGATCCCAGACCAGGGGGGACATCAGCGGCGAGTGCTGACGAACCAGGTCTGCGTCGTCGACGCAGTCGGTGAGGCCGTGCGTTCGCTCCCTGGCTGCGATCAGCCTTGTGGCGATGTCGTCGCGCAGCGTGCCGGGCTCGGCGGCGATGGTCATGAGCGTCTCCCCAGAGTGTGTGCGGTAGAGGCGGTTAGGACGGAATCGAGGACGTCGTCTGCCGGGCACCGGCCGCGCCACACGTACTGCTCGGCGAAGTCGGCGACCATGGTTCTGACCTGCGGCGGTGTATCCGAGCGGGCGAGCGCCGCGTCGGCGGCCTCGAAGCACCGCGCGGCGGCTCCGGCGAGAACCGGGTCGGCCAGGCCGTGCCGAGCGGCCTGCAGCCAGGGACTGGCCTCGCGTGGAAGGCTCAGCGAGCCCGGACCACCGTACGGGCTGGATCGGCCAGATCGGCCCGCCTGACGCGGCAGGCCAGGGTGTCGGGCACTGCAGGCGTGCCACACTGGCTCGGCTGCGGCGAGCGCCGC
>JASHXW010000081.1 GCA_030043395.1 Streptosporangiaceae bacterium | reverse complement strand
CGAGGTCGAGGCCGTGCTGCGAAGCCAGGACGATATCGCCCAGGCCGTGGTCTCGGTCCGGGGCGCGGGGCAGGACGTCCGGCTCGTCGGCTACCTGGTTACCAGCTCGGGCGCCGGCAACCCGCCCGCCGGGCTGCGCGAGCGACTACGCGAGACGCTCCCCGACTACATGGTGCCTGCCGCGTTCGTGGTCTTGCCGGCGCTCCCGCTCACCGGCAGCGGGAAGATCGACCACCGCGCGCTGCCCGAGCCGGACTGGGGCGCGGCATCCGGTGAGCTGCCAGTTGCACCACGGACCCCGACCGAGTCGCGGCTCGCGGCGATCGTCGCCGAACTACTCGACCTGCCGGCGCCGGTCGGCGTGAGCGACAACTTCTTCGCACTCGGCGGCCACTCGCTGACCGCGACCCGGCTGATGGCGCAGATCCGCGGTGTCTACGGCGTCGACCTGCCCGTCCGCACCCTCTTCGCTGATCCCACGGTGGCCGGCCTGGCTGCTGCCCTCGCCGCCGCCGGCGGCGGTGCGGCGGACCCGGCACACTCGCGGCACGCGCCGCGGACACTCGTATCCGATGACCGGAAGTAGGTCCCTCATGCGCTTCCCAGCGTCGTTCATGCAGGAGCGGCTGTGGTTCATCGAGCAGATCGACCCCGGCGTGCCGACGTACAACATGGCTTACGCGATGTGGCTCGATGGCCCGCTGGACGCCGACGCGTTGCAGCGCGCCATGGACGTCGTGGTCGCGCGCCAAGCCGTCCTGCGCACTAGTATCACCGCGTTCGACGGAGTCCCCGAGCAGAACGTCGCGGACAACTGCTCAGTGGCCATCGAGCGCATCGTTGTCCCGCCTGCGCGCGACGACGCCGAGTGCGCCAGGCTGGCCGCCGCCATGGCGGCCGAGCTCGCACGCCAGCCGTTCGACCTGACGAAGGCGCCACTGCTGCGGGCGGCGCTGATCGCCATCGGGCCGGGCCGGAACCTCCTGTCGCTGGTCATGCACCACATCATCAGCGACGGCGAGTCCATGAAGGTCCTGGTCAGCGAGCTGTCCGCCGCCTACCGGGCCGAAGTGAGCGGTGAGCCCGCTGCGCTGCCGCAACTCTGGATGGAGTACGGCGATTACGCCGTCTGGCAGCAAGGCCGCATGCGGGGCGAGGAGCTTGACCGTCAGCTGCAGTACTGGCTCCGCCAGCTTCACGGTGCACCGCAAGTTCTCACGCTGCCCGGGGACCGTGCCAGGCCCGCCAGGCTGTCTTCGCGCGGAGGCGCCGCGGCTGTCACTATCGACGCCGACACCACCAAGCGCCTGGCGGCAGTGGCTCACGGAGCCAACGCGACCATTTTCATGATCCTCCTGACCGGCTACGTCGCGGTCCTGTCGCGGTACGCGCGCCAGCCGGACATCGTGCTCGGCACCCAGGTGGCCGGCCGCACCCACAAGGAGCTCGAGCCGATCTTCGGCTTGTTCAGCAACACCGTCGCGCTGCGGATATCGCTGGCCGACGATCCGACCTTCGCCGCGCTACTCGGCCGGGTCAGGGACACCACGCTGGACGCCCTGGCGCACGAGGAACTCCCGTTCGAGAAGCTCGTCGAGGAACTCTCGCCAGACCGCAGCCTCTCGCATGGGTCGGTGGTGCAGGACATCTTCGTCTACGGCTCCCTCACGCCGCCCGTGCTCGATCTTCCGGGCATCACGTCGCGCTCGGAGGCGCTGCTCACCGACACCGCGAAAATGGACCTGACCCTGTACGCCGATCCGCTGGACGATCAGTCCACCAGGCTGACGCTCGAATACTGCACGGACCTGTTCGACCAGGAGTGGGCGGAACGGTTCCTGCGTGGCATGACGACCTTGCTCGAGCACGCCGCGGATGCTCCCGGTACGCCAGTGGCCGACCTTCCGTTGCTGCCGGCCAGCGAGCGCGACGAGCTGAAAGTCGGGCGCAACCTGCCAGAACTCCCTGCCGACGACGACAACGTCGCCGACGTCCGTGAGTTGCTCCTGGCCTCGAGGTCGCAGGTCATCGACGGCGACGAGGCCCTGCCGGTGAGCGAAGTCTGCGACCGCGCGGCCCGGATCGCCCGGGCTCTTGCCGACCGAGGTGCCGGTGCCGACGCGCTGATCGGGCTGTGCGTAGGGCGCGGTGTCGGCATGCTGGCAGCGCTACTGGGCGTGTGGTGGGCAGGGGGTGCCTACGTCCCGCTGGATCCGGGTTGGCCGCAGGCACGGCTCGCGACGATGGCCCGCGCAGGGCGCCTGGGCATCATCATCTCCGACTCCGCTCACCGGGACCTGGCGATGTCCGTTGCCGACGGCGCCGTGGTGGTCTGCGTCGACGACCCGCGGGTGATGGCCGCCGCGCCACTGGATCCGGTGCCGCTGCCGGCCAGCGCACTCGCTCACGTGCTTTTCACTTCCGGCTCGACCGGGCAGCCCAAGGGCGTGGCCATCGACCACCGGGCCGTGCGCAACCTGCTCGCGTCCTTCCGGCGCAGGATCGGCTTGGGCAGCGACGATCGGTTCGTCGCCGTCACGACCTTGTCGTTCGACATCGCCCTGCTCGAGCTTCTGCTGCCCCTGACTTGCGGCGCCGGCCTCGTGATCGCGTCCGCGGAGGAGGCTCGCGAGCCTGACCGGCTGCGGTCGCTGATCGAGCGGACGGGCGTGACTGCGTTGCAGGCGACGCCGCAGACGTGGCGGCTGCTGCTCTCCGCAGGTGGCGTCCCGGCCGGAGTCCGGCTGCGCTGGTCTGGCGGGGATGCGCTCCCAGCCGAGCTCGCTGAACAGCTGATGGGGCCAGGCATCACCTTGTGGAACTGCTACGGGCCGACCGAGATCACCGTCTACTCGCAAGGCCGGGTGGTGAGCAGCGTTCAGGACGCCGAGGCAATCGGTCCGCCACTCGATCACACGCGCGTGTACATCCTGGACGAGCGCGGGATGCCTGTGCCTGTCGGCGTGGTGGGCGAGGTATGCGTCGGCGGCTGGGGCGTGGCACGCGGCTATTACGAGCGCCCGAGGCTCACGGCCCGGTCGTTCCGGCCCGACCCGTGGAGCGACGAGCCAGGGGCACGGCTGTACCGGACCGGGGACCTCGGCAGGTGGCGGGATGACGGAAGCCTGCAGCTGATCGGGCGGAACGACTTCCAGGTCAAGATCCGCGGGTTCCGGATCGAGTGCGGCGAGATCGAGGCAGTGCTGCGCGCCCACCGTGACGTGCGCCAGGCGGTCGTGGTCACCGCCGCACGGGCCGGGGAGCCCGCGCTGGTCGCGTATGTCGTGCCGCGGCGCGGCACCACTTTGGCCCAGCCAGGAACCGACCTGCTGGAGGAGCTGCGCCCGCACTTGAGGGCCGCGCTTCCGGATTACATGATCCCGGCCCTCGCGATCGCGCTCCCGGCACTGCCGCTCACGCCCAACGCGAAGGTCGACCGGGCCGCGCTGCCGGCGCCGCAGTGGGTGGCCACGGAGTCATCGGCGGCGCGCGTCGACCCACGGACGCCGGTAGAGGCAACGCTCGCCCGGATCTGGAGCGACCTGCTTGCCATCAGCGAGCCGGTCGGCGTACACGACAACCTCTTCTCCCTGGGCGGTCACTCGCTGACTGCGACCAGGTTCGTCGCGCGAGTGGCCGACACCTACGGGGTGAGCCTTCCGGTCCACCAGGTCTTCGCCGGCCCCACGGTCGCCGAACTGGCTGAGGCTGTTTCCGCCAGCCCGGACTTCGGGCACGCGTCTGGCGCGTCACGGCATGCAGAGCTTGATGACCTCAGCGACGAGGATCTCGACGAACTGCTCCGCGCCGCGATCGCTCAGCGCAGCCGGCGTCAGGCAAGCGCGGGGAACCCCGATTCGTAGGACCGCTGGCACGGGGAATGGGCGTAGCATGACCGCCCGTAAAGGTACGCCAGCGCGGAAGGTGCAGAGGCATGAAGAATGGCAGGCGCCCGTTCGCAGTCCTCGCGATGGCATCGGCAGTCGTCGCTGTCAGCCAGCTCCCGGCCATCGCGCAGAGCCAGCCTGCTATCGCGCAGAGCCAGCCGTCCATCGCTGCCGGCCGGATCGTCGGCACTGCCACGGCCGCAAAGCTGCCCGAATACGTCATCTACCATTCCCGTACCCGCTCGCGGATTAGCGATGTCGGCCATGTCAAGAACGGACTGGCCGGGGAGCTCCTGCGCTTTTACGTCGACCAGTTCCCGTTCCGCGGCTGGCATGCTGTGGCGCACAAGACGCTGACCCACAGCGGAGTCAACGACTTCCGCTTCAGCGACCGGCCCGCGCTGGCCACCCGCTACGAGACCAGGCTCTTCGCCAAGTCTGGCCGCCTGCTAGCCACTTCGAGCGTCAAGACGGTCTACGTCCTGGCCGACTACCAGTACCGCTACAACCCGCACTGCGGTCGCCCGCTATGCCGCATAACGATCCACGTCAGCGTCTTCCTTCCGCCGTCGACCCTGCGTGCCGAGATGCGCAAGCACGTCTACACCTACTTCGGCTACCGGCTCGCCCGCGTGCGGGAGCCCGCTCTGCCTAAGTGGCTGTACCGCGGCGCGGACGGCGGGCGTGTCACTGGCCTGCGCAAGGTCGCGGCCGACCAGTACGACCTGACGCTGCACTTCGCGTTCATCGTCGGGCAGCATGCCTACCGGTGGGAGTCCGACTTCTGCACGAGAAACACGGAGTCAAGGGATGGCCTGTACCTGCCCGGCCATCACAGCTGCGGCGCCAGGAGGGTCAGCAGCCATGTCCCCTACCTCGGCTGAGCCCAGTAACGTCACTGAGGCATGCGGCGGCCATCCAGCCGGGGGTCACTCCCTGGCCATCATGGCCGCTGCCTCGCGCTGCATGTCCATGTAAGGATCGCCGCTGACATCCACCGCGACGACCCTGATGGTCCCGCCGGTGAATCGCCAAGGCGACTGGCCCGCGTAGTCGTCGGTGACCGCCTCGCCGCTGTCGCGCCCGACGCACAGTCCCTCGCCCGCGATCGAGAACTTGCCTGGCTGGGTCTTGATCCGGCCTTCCCCGACCTTCTGATCGCCGTAGTAGAGCGACAAGATGCCCGTCGCCTGGCCAGGCGCCTCCTCGCCGTCCTTCTCGAACGAGGCGGAAAGGATCAGCTTGCCCCCCGCAGGCACGTCCGCGCTTGCGACGATCCGCTGCTCGACGCTGCCGGCGAAGTTGTACTCGTAGCGCAGCTTGTTGTCCTTGATGTAGAGCGCGTGCCCGCCGAATCGCGAGCCGTGGGCGAACAGGACACCCTGGGCTCCCGGTCCGGGGATGTCCACGACCGCGCCAATCGTGTACGAGCGGTTGCGGATGTTCACGGCCTGCGATTCGGGCACCTCGGCGACGTCCGGGTAGTACAGGTACCGGTTCCGCGGCGAGGTCAGCACGGGGCGCGGCGTGGTCATGATCTCCACCGCCGTCCGGTCGTCGAGCGGGAACGCGTGGTTGGCCCCGGCCTCCGCGTACCACAAGCTGATCAGGTCACGGAGCCTGCCTGGGTCCTGCGTCGCCAGGTCGTGACTTTCGGAGCGGTCGACGTCGGTGTGATACAGCTCCCACGTGTCAGACCCGTAATCACCCCAGCCTGCGCACACGACGTGCGTCGTCACCGCCTTCCAGCCGTCGTGCCAGATGCCGCGCGACCCCAGCATCGAGTAGAACTGCGTGCGCCGCGCGGACAGCCCGGACGGATCGTCGAAGCTGTATCGCATGCTGACGCCGTCGAAGCGCGACTGGGCGTGCCCCTTGATGGCTTGCGGCGGCGTTATGGCCAGCACGTCGAGGATGGTGGGGACGATGTCGATCGCGTGGTGGTAGTGGTGGCGGATCTCTCCCCTGGCCTTCATGCCGGCGGGCCAGGACATCAGGCACGGGTCGGCCGTCCCGCCGTTGAACTCGTAGCGCTTCCACATCTTGAATGGCGTGTTGAACGCCATGGCCCATCCGGTCGGGTAGTGGTTATAGGTTTTCGGCCCGCCAAGGTCATCGATTCGCGCGAGGTTCTCGGCGAGGTCGTCGGGCAGTCCGTTGACGACCTTGTTCTCGTTCACCGAGCCATTGGGCCCGCCTTCGCCGGATGCGCCATTGTCCGACACGCAGATCACGAGCGTGTTCTCCCGCAAGCCTGACTCCTCGAGGTAGTCGAGCAGACGGCCGATGTGGTGATCCGCGTGGGCGAGGAAGCCGGCGTAGACCTCGGCCATCCGGCAGAAGAGCCGCTTCTCGTCGGCGGACAGCGACTTCCATGGCCTGGTCGTGTCGAGCTCCGGCATCGGCTTGTCCGGGTCGGTGTGGGACTGAGGCGTGCCGATCGGGTTGAGCGGCGAGAGATCTGTGTTGCCGGGAACAATGCCCAGTTCCTTCTGCCTGGCCAGGGTCTGCTCACGCATGGCCTCATAGCCCATGTCGAACGTGCCCTTGAAGCGGTCGATCCACTCCTTGGGCGCATGGTGCGGCGCGTGGCAGGCGCCGGGGGCGTAATACAGGAAGAACGGCTTGTCCGGGGCGATGGTCCTGGCGTCCTTGATGAACTCCAGTGCCTTGTCGGTGATGTCCTGCGTCAGGTGATAGCCATCCTCCGGCTGGCTTGGCTGGTCCACCGG
>JASHXW010000080.1 GCA_030043395.1 Streptosporangiaceae bacterium | reverse complement strand
TCCTCGCCCCACACCTCCTGCTGCGCGGCAGCCGGGAACAGCCCGAGCTGCCAGGGATGCACGCCCACGACCGACGCGACCCAGCCGGTCGACCCGCAGGCGCTGGCGATCATGCGGACCGCCGTGTAGAAGGTGATCGGGTCGGCTTCCAGGCCGCCGTACCTGGCTGGCTGGAGCAGCCTGAAGAACCCGGCATCCTCCAGCGCCTTGACCGATTCTGCCGGAACGACCCGCGCGTCCTCGGTCTCCTGCGCCCGCTCGCGCAGTACCGGGAGCAGCTCGCCGACCGCGGCGACGACCGACTCTCCGACCCTCTCGCCCACCGGCTGCTCCTCCCGTTCGGACTGCTGGCCAATCCCGGCGCACGCGCCTGGCCTGCCGCTGGCTGCCCGCCTGACGGCTGCCTGTACTGGCACCTAGACTAGAACATGTTCTAGTCTGGGGCTATCACCCAGGGAGGGCCGATGAACGACCGGGATGGGGTCCGCACGATCGACGCGGCGCCCGCACCGGCAAGATACGCGCGGGGCTGGCACTGCCTTGGCCTGGCGGACCGGTTCCGTGCTGACGGCCCGCATGCCGTCAGCGCGTTCGGCACCAAGCTGGTGGTCTTTGCCGATTCCGCTGGTGCCCTGCATGTCCTTGACGGCTACTGCCGGCATATGGGTGGCGACCTCACGATGGGAACCATCAAGGGCGACCAGGTTGCCTGCCCGTTCCACGACTGGCGCTGGGGCGGCAACGGCAAGTGCGCGATGATCCCCTACGCCAGGCGGGTGCCTCCGGCCGCGCGGACCCGATCGTGGCTGACGCTGGAAGAGAACAAGCAGCTCTTCGTCTGGCACGACCCGCAGGGCAACCCCCCGCCCGAGCACGTGAGCATCCCGCGGATCGAGGGCGCATTCTCGCCCGAGTGGTCCAACTGGACGTGGGACTCGATCCTGGTGGAGAACTCCAATTGCCGCGAGGTCGTCGACAACGTCGTCGACATGGCGCACTTCTTCTACATCCACTTCGCGTTCCCGACGTTCTTCAAGAACGTGCTCGAGGGGCACGTCGCGGCCCAGTACCTGACGACGAAGTCCCGGCCTGACGTCGAGACGGGCTCTAACTACGCAGAGGGGGGCGAGACCACGCTCCGCTCAGAAGCCGCTTACTACGGCCCCTCGTACATGATCGACTACCTGTGGCACGACTATCACGGCCTGACGATGGAGAGCGTGCTGATCAACTGCCACTACCCGGTGACGCCGACATCGTTCCTGCTGCAGTGGGGCGCGATCGTCAAGAAGCCCGCTGGGGTCAGCGACGCCCAGGGCGACAGGATCGCAGCCAAGTTCGCCGACTTCATCGGGATCGGCTTCAAGCAGGACGTGGCGATCTGGACCAACAAGACCAAGATCGACAACCCGCTACTGTGCGCCGAGGACGGCCCCGTCTACCAGCTCAGGCGGTGGTACGAGCAGTTCTACGTGGACGTGGAGGACATCACGCCCGACATGGTCGCCCGGCACGAGTACGAGATCGACACCTCCCGGGCCATGCAGTCGTGGGAGGCCGAAGTGGCGGCCAACATGGCCGCAAGGGCCGAGCAGACGAGCTGACCATGAACGGCGACTCCGATCTTCGGGCCACCGGCGCTGCCGCGATGTCATCCGGGGCTCAGGGCCGCGCTGCGGCCGCCGCCTCGCCGGGCGGAGTCAGGATCGACGAGCGACCCTGGCAGTACGCCCCAGTCCAGTGCGAGCGCTGCGGCGCGGTGGTCGAGGTGGCGAAGTTCAGCCTGCGGCACACGAGCGTCCAGTGGACGGCCGAGGGCGTGCTGCGATGCTCGGAGTTCGCCGCGGGCATCGCTGCCGGGCAGACGTCCGCGCTGATCGCGACCTGCGCCAGCCTGCGAGCGAGCATCGATTCGGCCGTCACCGATGGCCGCGTCGAGGTGCTGCCCCCTTGAACCCGCCGGCCTGCAAGCCGTGACGTCCGGGCGCACCTTCTACCAGGTAGCGGTGGCCGAGGTGATCAGCGAGACCGACCAGGCCTGCTCGCTCGTCCTGGACGTGCCCGCCGGCCTGGCCGATAGCTTCGCCTACAGGCCGGGCCAGTTCCTCACCCTGCGAGTGCCGCTCCCGGATGGCGGGTCGGTAGCCAGGTGCTACTCCTTGTGCAGTTCGCCCGTGACCGGTGACCGCCATGCCATCACGGTCAAGCGAATGGCGCTTGGTTATGCATCGAACTGGATTGCCGACAACGTGACCGCCGGCACGGTGCTTGACCTCCTGCCGCCCGCCGGGACCTTCACGCCGAGGTCGCTGGACGCCGACTTCCTGCTGCTCGCCGGCGGCAGCGGCATCACCCCGGTCATGTCGATACTGAAGTCGGCGCTGCACGCGGGACACGGCAAGATCGTGCTGGTCTACGCCAACGCGGACGAGCGATCGGTGATCTTCGGCTCGAAGCTGCGTGAACTGCAGGCCGCGGCGCCGCACCGCCTCGTCCTGCTGCACTGGCTGGACGTGCTGCAAGGCGCGCCGGACGCAACCGCGCTGCGCGAGCTGGCCAGGCCGTACGCCAGCTACGACGCCTATATCTGCGGGCCCGACCCGTACATGGCCGTGGCCAAGCAGGCGCTGGCCGACCTCGGCGTTCCCGCGCAGCGGGTGCACGTGGAGCGGTTCCTGTCGCTAGCCGAGAACCCGTTCGAGGCGCCCGAGGCCGACGAGGGCGGCG
>JASHXW010000079.1 GCA_030043395.1 Streptosporangiaceae bacterium | reverse complement strand
CCGCGTAGTTGCTGCCGTTGATCGTGTCGTTGGCCAGGTTGCCGGGGATGATCGACGAGCCGTTGGACCAGGCCTTCACGTCACTGGTGATGTTGGCCAGTGCACCCTCGGAGGCGATTCCCGGGGTGTCGGTGTTGCCGAGCTCGGTGATGTCGGGGCCGCCCTTGCCGCTGGACAGCGCATTGGTCCAGTCGGTGACCCGGTCACCCCAGGGGATCCAGTCGACGACGACCTTGGTGTGCTTGTACGTGGGGAAGTCCTTGTGGAACTGCTTGACGACGCCCTTCATCCAGGTGACCTGGGAGGGGACTGACGAGCCCATGCGCCACACGACCAGCTTGGCTGGCGCGGACGAGGAGCTCGGTGAGTTGTTGCTTGAGCCGCATCCTGCCGCGGCCCCCGCGAGCGCGACCGCAGCGCCGATCGCTGCCGCCGTCTTAGTGACGTTCACTTCCGCTCGATCTCCCTTCCGGGCATTTCTCGTGACGTCCGTGTGGACGCCCTGACAGACCCCATTGCGCTGGCTTGTTCGCCGCTCGCCGTGGTGGCTGACTTGGCTGCGCCCGCTGACCGCTAGGTGGTCTGCGCAGAAACTAACAGGAAACTTTCCTATAAGATAGAGTTCGTTGCCAGATCGAGACCAGCAAGATGGACAAACCTAGCCGATATATCACGATCCGGGTGCGAGCTTGAACAGGATCTCGTTCGGGCGGCAGCTGGGTTCGGTGACGCACGCAAAACGGGATCCGGCGACTGAAGGTGACACCGGGGGTCCGGGGACATATGTTTCCGGCGGAGGGGATGGTATGGATCGACGGCCAGGAACGCCGAGGCTGCTGCGCGAGCTCAACGACCGTGCCGCCCTTGAGCTGCTGCTGACCGGCGGGCCGATGACCCGTGCGCAGCTCGGAGAGCAGACGGGCTTGTCCAAGGTGACGGCGTCGCAACTGCTCTCCCGGCTGGAGGAGCGCGGGCTCGTCGAGATCGCCGGGGAGCAGGCCGGGGGCCGCGGGCCCAATGCGGCCATCTACGGCGTCGTGCCGTCCAGCGCCTACGTGGCAGGGCTGCACGTCGAGCACGACGAGGTCAGTGCCGGGGTCGCGGACGTCACTGGCCGGGTCGTGACCGAGGTTTCCGTGGACCCGAACGGGACGGGCGACCCGGTGGAGCTGGTACGCGGGGCCATAGCGACGGCCTGCGGCGCGGCAGGCATCTCGCCTGATGCGCTCAGGGCGTTCGTGATCGGAACTCCCGGAGTGCTCGACCCGCGCACCGGAGACCTGCGACTTGCCGTCAACCTGCCTGCCTGGCACGAGGGCGTGCACGGGGCGCTGCGGGAGGACCTGGGCCGGCCGGTGACTATCGAGAACGACGTGAACCTGGCAGCGATGGCCGAGCGGGCAGCGGGGGCGGCGCGCGGGGTGGACGACTTCGTCCTGGTCTGGATCGGCATCGGCCTGGGCCTGGCGACCATGCTGGGAGGCAGGCTGCATCGCGGGGTCGGCGGAGCGGCTGGCGAGATCGGCTACTTGCCGGTGCCCGGCGTGCCGCTACCGCAGGACGTGACGCATCCGGCGACAGGGGCGTTTCAGTCGCTGGTCGGCGCGCAGGCCGTGCTGCCGCTGGCGGCCAGCTACGGATTCGACGCTGCCTCAGCGGCCAGCGCGGTCCGCGCAGCCGTGCAAGCGGCGCAGCAAGGGCGTGCGGTGGGGGCGCAGGACGAGGCGGCGGCTGGGCGGCGGGAACGATCGCAGGATGGGCGGGGCGCGCGGACTGCTGCCGCTGGCCAGTTCCTCGCGGAGCTGGCCAGCCGGGTGGCGACCGGCGTCGCCGCGGTCTCCGTCGTGCTCGACCCTGGGCTGGTAGTTCTCGGGGGAGAGGTGGGCCTCGCCGGGGGAGCAGAGCTGGCAGGCCTGGTGGCCGCCGAAGTCGGCCGCATCTGCCCGTCCAAGCCCGAGGTCGTGCCAACTGGCATAACCGGCGGCCCGGTGCTGCGCGGCGCGATTCTCGCGGCGGTCGACCAGGCCCGCGCGGAATTGCTCGCCTCAGTCGCCAGCTGACCACCCCGCTCGCGTCTTCGCATACCGGGGCATCACGGGCGCGAACTTTCTCAGTGCGGATCCTGGCGCCGCACGGCTCGAACAGGCAGCATTTCAATCGTCGCGCCGCGTGAGCCGGCGTGCGTGCCGCCGACGGCCGGCGGTGGCTTCTCGAGCCGGAAGGGACCGATATGCCAACTGTGCAGGCCAATGGCATCGACATCTACTACGAGGTCCAGGGCGAGGGCGAGCCGATGGTCCTCATCCCGTACCTGGCAGCCGACCAGGCGTGCTACGCGTTTCAGGTGGCCTAGTATGCCAAGCACTATGCCTGCTATTCGGTGGACTTGCGCGGCGCTGGCCTGTCGGGAAAGCCCGAGGGCACCTACACGACGGAGTTGCTGGCCGACGACGTGGCCGCGTTCATGCAGGAAGCTGGCCTTGACCGGGCGCACATCTTCGGGCTGTCGCTCGGCGCAGCTGCCGGGATGTGGCTGGCCGCCAAGTACCCGGCCCGGGTCGCATCGCTGTCACTGCATAGCGCCTGGGATCGCACGGACCCGTACCTGCGGGTGGCCATCGAGAGCTGGCGCATCATGGCGGAGGGCCTGGGCAGCGTCACGGAGATGGTGATCAAGGGAATATTCCCCTGGTGCTTCACGCCTGAGCTCTACGCGGCGCGGCCTGAGTACATCGACGGGCTCGCCGACTTCGTCCGCAGCCGGCCGATGCCGGATGTGGACGCGTTCCTGCGCCAGTCCGAGGCGCCGATGAACCACGACGCCAGCGCGGTAATCGGGTCCATCAGCGCGCCGACGCTGATCACCTTCGGGCGGCACGACGCGTGCACGTCGACGCGCTTCGCCGCGCCCCTGCAGTCCGCGATCGCGGGTTCGGAGCTCATCATCTGGGAGGACTGCGCGCACGCGCCGATCTACGAGAACGTCGAGGCGTTCAACGAGCGGACGCTGGAATTCTTCCAGCGTCACTCCGATTGAGCTCCGGCTCTTTGTAAGGCGCGTATAAGGCCGCGAAGGACGATGTGGTTGCCCACCCAGTCAGTGAGCGGATCATGGTCTCGGCGACGTCCAGTACCGGGCCCGCAGTAACCGTGTCGGACGGCGTCTTGTACGTGGCGTGGACGAGTGCGAGCACCGACACGATCTATTACTCCACGCTTGGCAGCTCCGGCTGGACCGCCGAAACCGTAGCCGTGTCCGGCGCCACGGCTGAGTGCTCGCCTCGACGGGGTTCACGGTGGAAGGCGCTGTACCTCGGCTGGAAAGGTACGAACGCCGGCAAGATCTGGCATTCGAAGATCACGAATGCCGGCGGACCCCCGAGCAGGACTACGGGTGGGCCCGAGGCGCACTGCTGGCAGAGCGCGCTTCAAGCAGGCCGGGAACGGCTACTTCAGCGGCTTGCGCTGGGGTGAGACTGTGCCCAGCGAGGTTGGCCTGCGTGAGCTCATCACTAGTCAGCTTGCCTGCCAGGCGAGCCTTGCAGGAGGCGACCCGCTCGTTCCGGTCGAAGCCGAACATGTATTGCTCAAGGCTCGAGCCAGCCCGTTCACTGTGCGCTTCGGCGGCGGCGAGCACGGTCGCGGCGTGCATGGGCTGGCCGCCTTCCTCGGCAACCCGGGCAAGTCCTATCAAGGTGAGCGCGATGCATTGGTTGTATCCGTTGGCGGTGCCGAGTGTTAGTGCTTCCGCGAGCAAGTGCCCTGCCGACGGGTCGGCAAGCTCGGCCAGTTCAGCGCCCACGCTTGCCGCAGTCCTTGCGATCTCGAAGACCGATCCGGTCCGGCGGATCTCCGCCATGGCCTGCTGACTCCACGACAGGTAGGTGGCAACATCGCCTTCCGCAAGCGCTACGTCGGCCAGACTTCGCCGCAAGACGGCGGCGGTTGCTGAGTGCTCGGTGAAGTCGAGGGCTTTGCTGTAATTGCTCCGTGCCTTCTCCCAGTCGCAGTGGTCGTAGGCGACGTCGCCCAGCGCATGCCAGCCGCCGGCGATCATCGCGCGATCGGCAATGCTGTGCCCGAAGGTGATGAGCTCGATCGCATGCTGCTCACTACGACCAGGGTCGACTGCTAGCGCGAGCAGCGCGGCGGCGTAACGGGTCCACCCGTAGAGCTCGGCGGGTTCCGGTGGTCCAGACAAGGCGCGCTCGGCCAGGGCAAGCCCGTCACCATGCCGCGTCCGGATCATCGCGTACCTTCCGTACCTCGCCGCGATGCCGAGCGCGCTGGCACGGTCGCCGATGTCCAGCGCGTACTCGAAGGCCGCCCGAATGTCGTCTTCGATGATCTCGACCGGTCGCATTTGCTGCGCGGTAAGGGAGTTGCTTTGCGTTGGCCGGGTAGGGATCTCGGCGATCGCGGCGAGGACGTAGTCCAGGTGCGCTCGTCGTGACTGCGCGACTTCTCCCGCTGCTTGCAGGCGCTGCGACGCGTAGTCGCGCACGGTGACCAGCATCCGGTACCGCAGGTCCGCCCCGGCATCGACAACGGTCACCAGGCTCTGGCGGATCAGCGAGGCAAGCAAGTCCAGGACCTGCGCCTGCTCGACCGGAGCTCGCGAGCCGACGGACTCGGCGGCAGCGAGGCTGAAGGGGGAGCAGAACACTGCGAGCCGCCGGAACAGGACGCGCTCGTCATCAGCGAGCAGATCGTGGCTCCAGTCCATGGTGGCGGTGAGGGTCTGGTGCCGGGGGATGCGGCGGTCGCCTCCAGCGAGCAGGGTGAAGCGGTCATCGAGCCGGCTCAGAATGTCACCGAGCGCTAGATGGCCGGCTCGGCTGGCGGCCAGCTCGATCGCCAGCGGAATGCCGTCCAGCCTGCGGCAGATCTGCGTGATCTGGTCCCGCGCTGGCCGATCGGCTGGCAAGCCAGGCCGCGAGGTCCGAGCTCTCTCGACGAACAGCGTCGCTGCGTCGGTATCGATGTCGAGCGACGGCACCAGGTAAACCTGCTCACCGTCCACGCCGAGTGCCTGCCGGCTGGTCGCCAGGATCCGCAGCCCTGGACACCGGCTCATGAGCACGTCGGCGTATGCGGCGCACGCGGCGATCAGGTGCTCGCAATTGTCCAGTACGATCAGCGCTTCGCGGTCGGCCGCGCGGGCGGCCTCTTCGCTGATGGTGCCTTCGCTGGCTTCCAGGCGCAGAGCCATGGCGATGGCCTGCCCGACCAGGTCAGGATCGGATAGGGAGCCCAGGTCGGCGAAGACCGCCCCGTCGGCAAACTGATGAGCGACAGCAGCCGCGACGGCAAGGGCAAGTCGGGTCTTTCCGCAGCCGCCAACTCCGGTGAGCGTGATGAGTGGCCCGGCACCGATCAGGTCGCTGATCGCGTCCAGGTCCGCCTTCCTGCCGACGAAGCTCGTCCGCGGCGTCGGCAGGTGTGCTCGACTGACGGCCGGGACCGCTGTCACCGATCGTGACGATTCCCTGCCTGGCGCGGGGTGTAGGCCCGGGTCTTGGGCCAGGATCCGCGCGTGCAGCTCGCGTAGCTCGGCACCTGGCTCGACGCCCAGGTCCCGGACGAGGCTCGCCCGTGCCTGCTGATAGATCCGCAGCGCCTCGGCTTGCCGGCCCGCCTGGTACAGGGCGAGCATCCGCAGTCCCCACAGCCGCTCTCGCAGCGGATGCTCCCCAGTCAGTTCGGCAAGCTCAGCAGTCAGCTCGCTGGCTCCGCCGGTGGCGAGCGCCGCTTGCGTGCGCCACTCGGTGGCAGCTAGGCGTGCCTCCTCCAGCCTGGTCACAGCGCCACTGGCCCACCCCAGGTCAGGCAGGTCTGCCAATGGCGGGCCACGCCACATGCGGAGCGCCTCGTCCAGCTGCTCGCATGCCCCGGTGGCATCGCCAGCGGCAAGTAGCACTCGGCCCTGGCCGACGAGCTCGGCGAATCGAGAGGCGTCGACCTCGCCGTCCCCGACACGCAGCAGGTACCCAGGAGCCCTGGTGACGACGCGGTCATGTTCTCCGGCCCCGCGCAGTGCCCGGCGTAGCTCTGCTACCCGAACGTGCAGGATGGGCATGGCTCGATCCGGAGGCTGACCCGGCCACAGCTCGGCTGCGATGAACTCGGCTGCGACCAGCTGGTTCGGCCGTAGCGCGAGCATGGCCAGCAGCGCCCGGCTCCGAGATCCGCCCACTGACACTGTCCGTCCCCCGGCGATCACCTCCACTGGTCCGAGGATCCGGATCTCCACCGCGGCCCCCTCACGGAGTCCCTCGCCATGACAAGCGCTGGCTCGCGGGGCATCGCGCCGTTCCCGCATGCCGCCCGCCAGCCATTGCCGGGTCGATCAGCTACCTGGGGAGCTGAATTCGATGAGCTGCCAGGGCACCAAAGTTCCCGTAGAAGGACTGTAAGGCTGACCGGCGATCTTATGAATGGGTGATCAGGCTGCCGGGCGGATGTTCTGGTTCAGGTGGAACAGGTTGCCGGGGTCGTAGCTGCGCTTGATCTCGGCTAGCTGCTGGTAGTGGTCGCGGTAGTTGTCCCGGACACGCAGGCCATCGTCGTCGGCCATGAAGTTGACGTAACCGCCAGGCTCGGAATACGGCGCGATCGCCTCGTAGTAGTCGCGCACCCAGCGGATCCGCTCGTCGTCGGCGTCCGGGTCCTGCCAGGCAGCGACAATGACCGGGGCGAAGGTGGCGTGCCGGTAGGCGAAGGCCGTATCGTCGGCGCCTACCTGGTGGCACGCTCCGTTGATCGGATACAGGTGCATCGTCGCGCTGACCTCCGGTACCTGCGCTCCGTGCTTGACATGCTCCTGGATCGCGGCGTCGGTGAGCTCGGTGACGAAACTGCCCTTCCAGTAGCTGCGGATGCCCTTGGGGAAGAGCGCGTCGAATGCCGAGTTGATGGCCGGGTAGGGCATCGGCCCCGACATCTCGGCGACGACCGGCGCGACCTCGCGGAAGGGCAACATCGCATTCTCGCCCTGCTCGATCGGCCCGCTCCAGGATGCGATGGTGGCGCAGAAGGTATCTCCGACGCGCTCGGGCGGGATGAACTCCAGTGGCGGCGCGATCTGGAACGCGGGGAAGGCGCCGTAGGCTTCCGGCGCGTCCTTGATGAAGTCCGCGAAGAAGCGGAGCAGGTCGGCGGCGGCATCGAGCTCGTACAGGAAGATCCCGACGTAGATGTCGCGCACCGGGTGCAGTTCGAATTCGAACGTGGTAACCGCGCCGAAGTTGCCGCCTCCACCGCGCAGCGCCCAGAACAGGTCGGCGTTCTCCTGCTCGCTAGCCGTGAGCACGGCGCCGCCGGCGGTGACGACCTCTGCCGAGCGCAAGTTGTCGATCGACAACCCGTACGACCTGGCCAGGTAGCCGATGCCGCCGCCGAGCGTGAGGCCGCCGACGCCCGTCGTGGAGATGATGCCGCCCGTGGTCGCCAGGCCGAAGGCGTGCGTGGCGTAGTTGAAGTCCCCCCAGGTCGCGCCGCCGCCGACCCTGGCCCTGCGCTTGCGCGGGTCGACGTGGACATCGCGCATCTGGCCGAGATCGAGGACTAGGCCGTCGTCGGTGGTCCCGAAGCCCGGCGCGCTGTGCCCCGCGCCGCGTACCGACAGCTCGAGGTCAGATTCCCGGGCGAAGTTCACGGCGGCCACGACATCGGCCACCTGCTGTGCCTGCACGATGGCCCGCGGGTGCCGGTCGAACATTCCGTTGTGCACGGTCCTGGCGTTGTCGTAGCCGGGATCCTGGCTGGTGAGTACTGGTGCCCTGACCTGGTCGCGCAGGTCCTCGATAGTCGGATTTCCCATTTGCCCGCTTCCCCTCGGTGAGTCGGCTGATCCGCCGGGACGATGACTGGCCGCCATCGGTCGGCAATGGCCAGCCAGCCAAGCAACCCGATGTGCAGGTCACGTGCAGAAGTCGGGTAGATGCCTTGCATGCCAGGATCCGGCAGCTTTTACCATCGGGTCCTGGCTGGATGCGAAGCTTGGACGGTGACAGTCACGGGGCGGGTCGAACATGTCGGGAGCCTGCTGCGCCCGGCTTACCTGCTCGATGCCCGCGCTGCGTGCCAGCGCGGCGACCTGACTCCCGCGCAGTTCAAGGGCATCGAGGACCGGGCGGTCAGGGAAGTGATCGGCATGCAGGCCGAGCTCGGACTTCCCGTCGTCAACGACGGCGAGCTGCGGCGCGAGTCCTTCCAGGCCGAGCTCGCCGCCGCATGCGACGGATTCGAGGGCGTCGGCCTGGATGCCTGGCTGTGGGGGAGCTGGCACTCCGGTGAGGTCGGGGACGCCACGATCGAGCGGCCAGCTGACCTTGCCGTCACGGCGTCGTTGCACAAGCGGCGCAACCTCGCGGCGGAGGAATTCACGTTCGTTCGCAGCTGCACTGACCGACAGATCAAGGTGACGCTGCCAAGCCCGACGCTGTTCGCCAACTTGTGGTCGCCGCAGCGATCGGCGGGCGCCTACCCGACTCTTGACGCTTTCATGGCTGACGTAGTGCAGATCATGCAGGACGAAGTGCGCGAGCTGGTCAGGCTCGGGTGCACGTACATCCAGCTGGACGCGCCGCACTATCCGCTGCTTGTCGATCCGGTGTGGCGTGCGTTCTACGAGGAACGTGGCTGGCCGATGCAGAGGTGGCTGTCCTACGGGATCGAACTAGACAACGCGGTCGTCGACGCAGGCCGCCCCGCCACGTTCGGATTCCACCTGTGCCGGGGCAATCAGCTCAGCCGCTGGCTCGTGACCGGCGACTACGCGCCGATCGCCGGACCTGTCTTCGGCGGCGTCAAGGCCGACCGGCTCCTGCTCGAGTACGACGATGAGCGCTCAGGCAGCTTCGACGCACTCCGCCTGGTGCCCGACGACAAGGTCGTGGTCCTCGGCTTGGTCACGACGAAGACTTCGCGCCTGGAGGACCCGGCGCAGCTGGCCGATCGGATCGCCCAGGCAAGCGAGCACGTCAGCTCAGACCGCCTCGCGGTCAGCCCGCAGTGCGGATTCGCCACCTCGTCGGCTGGTAACCGGATAACCCCCGAAGCACAGCGAGCCAAGCTAGCGCTCCTCACCCGCATTGCGCGGGACGTCCTGGCTTCGTGAGGGTCAGACGTCCCCGCGATGTGTGACACGGCAGCGACTGAACGGCAACTACAGACGTGACAGATACGACAGCGGAAACCTGCAAGGTGGCTGGTGTCGGCAGCCAGGCCGGAGCGGCCGGCGAGTTCGAGCGGATCTACCGGGCGAACGTCGACGCGGTGGCTGCGTACTTCGCCCGGCGGACCGATGACCCGCACCTGGTCGCGGACCTCACGGCGGACACGTTCGTCGAGGTGATCACCGGCTTCGGGTCCTTCGATCCACGCAAGGGCACGGCCCGAGCCTGGGTGTTCGGCATCGCCAGGCACGTCTACGCAGCGCACTGCGAGGCGTACGTCCGGCAGCAACACCGGCTGGGGCGACTAACCGCCCAGCGTGACCTGGACTACGACCAGGTCGAGGAACTGCTGGAGCGGATAGACGCTGAGCGGGCCGGCCGCGACCTGATCACCAGCCTGGCCGCGCTGTCTGGGCAGGACCGCGCGGTGATCGAGCTGGTAGACGTCGCGGGACTGCAGGCGAAGGAGGCAGCAGCCGCGCTCGGGCTTCCACCGGGCACGGCGCGGATGCGGCTGATGCGCGCCAGAGCCCGGCTACGCAAGCAGGTCGCGTCTGGCTCTTTGTCAGCTGGCGATAGCGTCGCCGCGCCAGCGCCGGCTAGCTCACATGCTCACGAACCACAAGAGGAGCAAGGAACATGACGAGGTTCGCTGATCAGCTTTTCGATGACCTGATGCGGGAGCACGGACCGGCGCTGGCATCCACTGAGGTGCCGTCCGTTCCGAAACGGCGTCTGGCTGCACGCCACCCTGTTCTGCTGGCCGGCGGTGTGGCCGGGCTTGCCGTCGCGGCCGCAGTCGGCGCCCTGGTGACGGCTGGTGGCGGGACCCGGGCTTACGCGGTGACGACACATTCGGATGGCACGGTGACCTTGGCCGTCTTCGATAAGTCGGGGATAGCTGGAGCCGACGCGAGGCTGCGTCAGCTCGGCGACGACCAGGTAGTCGTCGTGCCGGTTCAGGCTGGCTGCCCCGCGCCTGCGCCGCCCGCTGTATCCGCGCAGGGCCAGATGATCAGCGACGGAATCCAGTCCGGTGGCGGCTCGGTCACTGTGACTGCGCAGGGCAT
>JASHXW010000078.1 GCA_030043395.1 Streptosporangiaceae bacterium | reverse complement strand
CTGGTCTGGCTGGTGCTCAGCTGGTAGTCCGGAGGCGCCACGGCCTTCACAGCACGCCAGTGCACGCCATTCCACTGCTCCGCAAGCGGGGCGCCCGACTCGGCAAACCCGATGCCGACAGCCGTGCAACTACGGGTCGTCGTGCATGACACGGACTCCAGGATGCCGCCCGGGTCTTTCTTCAGCAGGGGAACGTGCTGCCTGCGCCACCGCTTGCCATTCCAATGTTCGGCGAGCGGCTGCGCCTCGCCGGTGCCCTTGACCGTGTAACCGACCGCTGAGCAGTAGCTGACCGAAGGGCAGGACACGCCTTCCAGCAACGTCTCCTTGGCTACCCTCGGAATAGCCTGAACACGCCAGCGCTTGCCATTCCATACCTCCACCAGCGTCAGCTGGTTCCCGGAGCCGCCGACGTAGCTGCCCACGGCAACGCAGGTGCGCGGCGAAGCGCACGACACCGAATAAAGCGAGCCGTACTTGCCATGCTTGGGGCTGGGAACACGCTGGAGCACCCACTTCGAGCCATTCCAGGCCTCGGCCAGCGGCGTCTCCTTGAACTTGACAGTGGCCTGAGTTCCCACCGCGATGCACGCCCGCTTGGACGTGCAGGAGATGCCGGACAGATCGCTGTCGGCCGCGCCGCGCGGATTGCGAGTGCGCACTATCCGCCAGGCGGATCCGTTCCACGACTCGGCGAGAGTGTCGACGTCCTCAGCCGTCTTGACGTAGTACCCGACGGCCATGCAGGCGTGCGCGGTCGGGCACGAGTCCGCCGCGAGTTCGCTCGTGTTCGCGCCGATCAAGCTGGGACTGGACTGAAGCTTCCAGGCCGTTCCGTTCCATCCTTCGGCCATGCTCAGCTCGGCCGGATCGGTCGTGTTGGCGTAGGAGCCGACGGCACTGCAAGAAGTCGTGTCCGGGCAGGAGACGGCCTCCAAAGCGCTGCCGACGCTAGCAGCCGGGTTTGCGGCTTCCCGCAGGATCCAGCTCGACCCGTTCCACGACTCCGCCAGGTTGCGGACTTGCCCGCCCGCGCCGCCCTTAGCGGCCGTCAGGTAGGCGCCGACGGCCATGCAGTTAGCGGTCGAGCTGACGGCGTCACAAGACACGGCGAGTAGCTCGCTCGCCTGCGCCCCCGTCGGGTTCGGGACGGACTGGCTTGCCCAAGCCGACCCGTTCCATCCGTCCGCCAGGCTGAAGCTGGCACCGGACTTCTTGTCGTAGCTGCCAGTCGCGACGCACGAGGTGGACGGGGCGCACGAAACCGCGTACAGCCCGCTTCCGGTGGAGCCCGCGGGGCTCGGGATCGTCTGGGCTGACCAGGCAGTGCCGTCCCATGCCACCGCCAGCGGGACGCTGGTGTCCGAGACGTTGTCCGTCGCGCCGACCGCGGTGCAGGCGCTCGCGCCAGCGCACGAAACTCCGAGCAGGCTCGCCGGAGAGTCGGCGACGCTGGCTGGCATGGCCTGCACGCTCCAGCCCTTGCTGCTCAGCCGCTCGGCCATCGCCAGCGACATCCCCGCGTTCGTGTCGAGAACGCCGACGGCAGTGCATGCGCTGGCCGCGGAGCACGACACGGCGAAGAAGCCGTAGCCCGGGCTTATCTGGCTCGGGGTGGTCTGGAGATGCCATTTCGAGCCGTTCCACGACTCCGCCACCGGCAGCACGTCCCCGGCCGGGGTGAAGTAGTAACCGACGGCGATGCAGGCGCGCGCTGCCGGGCAGGACACTCCGGTGAGCTGCGTTTCAACTGAGCCCTTCGGAATGGGAACGACCTGGACGCGCCACTTGGAGCCGTTCCAGCGTTCCGCTAGCGGCACGGTGACACCGGAGGTGTTCTCGTATGTTCCGACGGCCGTGCAGGCCCCGGCGCTGGAACAGGACTCGGCGACTGGTGCGCCATTGCGGAGCTCGACGATATTGGGCGTGCGCTCAATCCGAAAGCCGCGCGAAGCCGGCGCCGCTGGCGCGAATTTCGCCGCCGTGGGCGCATGCCAGAGCCCCCCGCCCTTGGCAAGCAGGCCATGGCGCCAAGGCGAGGAGGCGAGCAATTCCTGCGCAGGCCTGCCGATGACACTCGACCCGATACCGAGCCGCAGGGCGCCCGTTCGCGAGAAGCCGGCTTGCCTATGCGAAGGCTGGCTCGCCTGTGCCGCGGATCCCGCGACGAAGCCAAACAAGCTCAGCGCGGTCGCGATAACCACGGTCAGCGGTTTCCACGCGGCTGTCAGGGACCGCACGGCCATTGTCGCCCTACTCTCCGGCATCGCCTATCAGGGCCGAAGGGCGAGCAACCCGACGGCATGAACCGTTAGCGCGTGAAGTCTCATCATCACGCTTGTCAGAGATTAATGACACCCCCGGGGCGCGAGAGGTTGCAGCGAATCTTCGCAACGGGCTAAGCGGAACGGCGGCCCCTGAGGCCAGCGCCCGCCGCCTCGCGGCCGGCGCTGAGCTCGCCTATTAAATGCCGGCGGGATCAGAAGTAAGCTGCCCATGGTCGGTATGCCATGGCGATCACCGCAGGAGGTCGGCATGCGATCAGCAACAGGCGTGGGAACGGCGCGGCGCGTGGCGCAGGCCGCCGTTGTGGCTCTGGTGGTCTCGTCTGCACCTGTCGCGGGGGCATTACCGGCGCTGGCCTCGCCCGGCAGGCAGGGCTCGCACGGGATCGAGATCGGCGCGGCCAACACCTGGGTGCCGACCGCTGCCGCCATGCCGGTAGCCGCGGCACACCAGACTGCAACGCTGCTGCGCGACGGCAAGGTGCTGATCGTCGGCGGCACCTCTGCTACGGCGCTGCTCTATAACCCGGCTACCAGGACCTTCGCGCCGACGGCAAGCATGCCGGCGGCCCGGCCCGGCGCCACCGCCACGTTGCTGCCCGACGGTGACGTGCTTGTGGCCGGCGGATGCTGCCACGGCGACCAGAACCTCGCCAGCGCTGAGCTCTATGACCCGCACACCGGCAGATGGGCAGCAACCGGGTCGATGGCCCACGGCCGCGCCTGGGCCACCGCGACGCTGCTGCCCGACGGGCGGGTGCTTGTGGCGGGCGGCGCGTGCAACGGCGATGACTACGGCTGTGACGAAGGAAGCTCGCTGGTCAACCAGCGAAGCGCAGAACTGTACGACCCTGCTACGGGCCGCTGGACTACGACCGGCAGCATGCTCGACGGCCGCGACAAGGCAACCGCAACACTGCTCCATGACGGCCGCGTGCTCGTCGCGGGCGGGTTCGGAAGCTGCGACGACGACTCATGCACCGACCTGGCCGAGGCAGAGCTGTACAACGCGGCAACCGGGAAATGGGCGCGAACAGGCTCGCTGCATGGTGCGCGCGAGCAGCAGACGGCGACGTTGCTGGCCGACGGCCAGGTGCTCGTAGCTGGCGGGCTGAACCTTGGCGGCTTCGGTTCGGGTGGCACCTACGCCGACGCGGAACTGTACAACCCGGCCACGGGTTCCTGGACGATGACGGCTTCGATGGCGGCTGCCCGCTACGACGACACGGCGACTCGGCTCCGCAACGGCTGGGTCCTGGTAGCCGGCGGCAAAACGGCGTCTGCGCAGATCTACGAGCCGGCCCGCAAGGTGTGGGTGACCCCAGGCGCCATGAGCACGGCGCGCACGGGGCAGACCGCCACGCTGCTACCGGACGGCCATGTCCTGGTCGCCGGGGGCACCGGCACGAACGGCGAGCCGATGGCGACCGCCGAGGTCTTCCTGGCCGGTCCTGGCCCGCTGGTCTACCTCACGCCGACGTCCCTGTATTTCGGATCGCAGCAGGCTGGCTCAACGGGCGCAGCGCGAAGCTACACGGTTGCGAACTACGGCACCGCGGCGCTGACGGTCAGCGGTGCCGTGGTCAGCGGCGCCGACCCGAGCGACTTCCTGGCCAGCACGAGTTGCGTGAAGCGCAAGATCAGCCCAGGAGCCAGCTGTCCGGTGTCGGTCCGCTTCGGTCCCAGGTCCACCGGATTGCGATCGGCTCAGGTCGATGTCGCTGACACCGCTCCCGCCAGCCCGCAGGCAGTCGCAGTGGACGGCTACGGGTCGGGGCCCGACACGTTCGTGCCTACCGGGCCGATGAAGGTCGGCCGCGAGCTGGCGACGGCGACGCTACTGCCCAGCGGTGACGTCCTGGTCGCCGGCGGCGAGGGCGGAGCCGACAACCCACTCTCCGAGGCCGAGCTGTACGACCCCGCGACGCGCTCCTTCACGCGCACCGGATCCCTGCACACTGCGCGAGACTGGGCCACGGCCACGCTGCTGCAGGACGGCAACGTGCTCGTCGCAGGCGGCCAGGGTCCCAACGTCGCGAACCTTTCGAGCGCTGAGCTGTACCACCCGGCGACCGGACGATGGACCGTGACGGGCTCGATGCACAGTGCAGGCTATGCCCTCACCTCGACCCTCCTGCCCGACGGCAAGGTGCTCGTCACCGGCTTCGGCGCAACAGCTGAGGTGTACGACCCGGCGGGCGGAACGTGGACGGACACGGGCCGGATGGTCTCGTCGCAGAACTTCACGACCGCGACGATGCTGCCCGACGGCAAGGTCCTCGTTGCCGCCGGCGTCACAGCGGCGGCCGAGTTGTACGACCCGGCCACCAACGACTGGGCAGCGACCGGCTCGCTGCACGTCGCCCGCCAGGGCGCGACAGCCACCTTGCTGCCGGACGGCAATGTCCTGGTGGCCGGGGGCGACCCGCCTGGCGGTGGCGCTGCACTGACGAGCGCTGAGCTGTACCACCCGTCCACCGGGACGTGGACTCGGACGGGATCGATGCCGGCTGGCCGGTACGGGCAGACCACCACGCTGTTGCCCGGCGGCCAGGTGATTCTCGCCGGCGGCTGCACCGGCACCTGCGGGCCGACGCTAGCCAGCACGGAGTACTACTCGGGCGGCTACTGGTATCAGGGCCCCGCCATGACGATGCCTCGCTATGACCAGAGCGCCACCGTGCTCGCCGACGGCGACCTGCTCGTGACCGGAGGCGCGGTCGACTCCTGCTGCAGGGTAACCGCGACGGCCGAGATCTACACGCCGACGATAGCCGCGGTCTCTCCCGCCCGGGGACCCGCGGGCCAGCGGATCACCGTCACTGGCAGCGGCTTCTACGCCGGCGAGCGAGTGCGGGTCACGCTGGACGACGCGACGGCGCTCGGAACCGTGACCACGTCGGCTGACGGCAGCTTCGTCCTGCATGCCAGGATCCCGGCCGACGCCGGCCGTGGCCGGCACGTGGTGCGGGCATCCGGCCGGACCAGCGGAGCGTCCGCCTCGGCCACGTTCACCGTGACCTGAAGAGCCTGCGGCGGCTCAGCCTCGCCCCCGAGTTCGGGCCCGCGGATCGGCGGATCCGCGGGCCCGAACTCCTGACGGGACTAGTAGCGGATCAGGCCCCGGATGTTGAGGCCATTGCGCATGTCCTCGTAGCCCTGGTTGACGTCCTCAAGCGCGTACTCCCTGGTGATCAGCTCGTCGAGCTTGAGCTGGCCCTTGTTGTACAGCTCGAGCATGCGGGGAATGTCGTGCTGGGCGTTGGATGAGCCGAACAGCGAGCCGCGGATCTGCTTCTCCATCATCGTGAGCAGCCAGATCGAGCCGCTGATCTGAGTGGCATCAGGGTGGCCGACCGCAGTGATGATCACCTTGCCGCGCTTGCCGACCATGTTGAGGGCGGGATCGACGTAACTCGTCTCGGCGACGTCGGTGGTCAGGATGAACGAGTCAGCCATCTGGCCGCGGGTTAGCAGCCCGACGATCGGGCCAGCCTCCTCGACCGTCGCCGCTACGTGCGTCGCGCCGAGTTCCAGCGCCTTCGTGCGCTTGAACTCAACCGGGTCGATCGCGATGATGTTGCGCGCTCCGGCGATCCGCGCGCCCTGGACGGCGTTGATGCCGATCCCGCCGATGCCCATGACGACGACCGTGTCACCAGGCTTGGTCTCTGCCGTGCGCACGGCGCTTCCGTACCCGGTCGTCACGCCGCAGCCCACAAGGGCAGCCTTGTCGAGCGAGGTGCCATCGTCGACCTTGACCACCGAGGCCGCGGGGACCACCGTGTATTCAGAGAACGTGCCGAGCAGGCACATCTGGCCCATGTCCTTGCCGCGAGCGTGGAAGCGGTAAGTGCCGTCTAGTTGGGGGCCGTTGATCAGGTACATGCCTAGGTCGCAGAGGTTCTGCATGCCGCGGGCGCAGTACGAGCAGCGGCCGCAGGCCGGCAGGAAGCTCAGGACGACGGAGTCGCCGGCCGCGACGTGCTTGACGTTGGGACCGACTTCAACCACGGTGCCGGCTCCCTCGTGCCCGCCGACCATGGGAAACGGAACCGGGATGTCACCGGTCACCAGGTGCTCGTCGGAATGGCACAACCCGCTTGCGGTCAGCTTGACGAGGACCTCCTCCTCGTGCGGCGCGTCTAGCTCGACCTCCTCTACCTGCCACTTTTCGCCCAGACCCCACAGCACCGCTGCCTTGGTCTTCATTGCACTGTCCTCATCTCCTGGTCCGGTACATGATCAGAATTAAAAGAACGTTCACCCATGTCCGTCAAGGGCGACTGCCCTGGTATCCCGTCAGCTTGGGACGGCCTCGCGCAGCGCCGGTGCGACCTCTTCGCCGAACAGGGTGAGCGACGAGCGCGCCTCCGCATAGCTGAGCGAGCCGAAGCTGAAGGCACCCGCGAAGTGATTGCAGCCAGACGCCCGCAGCATCTTGCCGAGCTGGGCACGCACAGTAGCCGGTGATCCGGCGAGCACCAGTCCTTCGTCGATCGCGCTGGCGAAGTCCTGGATCGTACCGTGCCTGACGTCGCCGTAGAGCCGCCAGACTGCGGTGAACTGCTCGTAGAACACGTTCATCGCCTGGACGACGCGTTCCCGGGCCTCGGCGTCGGTCTGCGCCACGTAGATATTGCGCATCATCCCGAAGCGCGGCGTCGGGAGGCCGGCGCCGCCCACCGGCGTCCCCGGCGCAGCCTGCGCCACGCCGGCGAAGTACTCATCTCGCGCAAGCCTGGTTTGCTCAATCGACGGGGACCGGAAGCTGAACCCGAGGATCGTGTTGATCCCCATTCTGCCGAGGCGCGGCACGCTGCCGGCGTTGCTGCTCGGATACCACAGGGCCGGGTGCGGCACCTGCCGGAGCCGGACCGGCAACGCGGCCCGGCCTGACGGAGCCCCAGGGACGTCGATCTCGCCCGTCTCCAGGATCCGCATGACGGCGTCGAGTACCTGGTCGTAGTGCCGCTGGGCATCGCCGGGCTCGATGCCGTAGACGTTCAGCTCATAGGGATTGCCGCCCCGGCCGAACCCCACCTCCAGGCGCCCTTCGCTGAGCTGGTCCAGCATCGCGATCTCCTCGGCGAGCCGGACTGGCTGGTACAGCGGCAGCACGTAGACCAGCGGGCACAACCGGATCCGCGTGGTCCGGACTGCCGCGGCAGCGAGGAACACGCTCGGCGACGGCGCCAGGCCAAGTGGCGTCGCGTGATGCTCGGCCAGGTGGTAGATGTCGAACCCTTGTACCTCGGCGTCGACCACAAGGTCGAGGCGTTCCCGGTAGAGCTGGCTAGGCTCGCGCACGCCATCGGAGTCGACCCAGTCGAACAACCCGAAGGTGACCGAATCGCCGTTGCGGTCCACCAGCGCATCGTCCCACGGACGGAACGGCCACGGGCCGAACTAGCCGACCGTGCGGAATGGCCGGCTTCAGCTTCGCTTGCTGGCTGCAGCCGCGTGCCGCCCGGCCCGCCTGCCGAAGAACGAGCCCTCGCCGAGCTGCGTTCCGCTGCTGTATCCCTTGCCATCCTGGGCGATGTTCGACGCGCAGGCGCCCACGGCATAAAGGCCAGGCACGACCGAGCCGTCGCCGCGCTGCACCTGGCCGTCCACGGTGCACCGCAGGCCGCCTAGCGTGAAGCCCGCGTACATCGCCTTGCCCAGGCTGAGGTCGAACGCGGCCCAGGGGGCCTGATCCTGCGGTTCCAGCCAGTCCGGGTGCTTGCGGAACTGCGGATCCTCGCCCCTGGCCGCGTGGTCGTTGTAGGACTCCAGCGTCGCCGCGAGGTTCCCAGCCGGGATACCGAGGTCGCGCTCCATTTCGTCAACGGTCTCCCACCCGTCGATGAACGGCACCAGCGGCAGCTCGGGGTACTCCATGTGCGCGCTGTCCACCACGAGGAACGCGGCGCTCCCCGGCTGGTCGAGCACGAAGCCCGATGTCCTGGAGTGGTAGCTGTCCTCGGCGACGAATCGCCTTCCGTCGCGGTTGACGACTATCCCGGTCAGCAGCCGGCCTGGCGGGTAGAACGGCGCGCTGATGAAGGCCTGGTCCATGTGCAGCGCCTGACCCCCGGCCGACACTCCGAGCCTGATGCCCAGTCCGTCGTCATAGGTCGTGCCGAGCACGAATGGCTTGCGCGCGAGCTCCGGCACATGCTCGGCGACCATCTCGGCATTCATCACAAAGCCGCCCGACGCCAGGATGATGCAGTCGGCGTGGACGACTCCGTTATCGCTGAAAGAACGCCAGCGGACGCCGGTGACTCGCTCCCCGGAAGTGACCAGCTCCGCGGCGCCGGTCTCGTACCACACTGTGACGCCGAGTTCCGCTGCCCGCTTCACGAGCAAGTCGATCACGAGCTTCGCGCCCTGCGTGTCGCCGGGGACAGGCACCTTGTGCCCGCGCGGGGCCGGCACCGCGAGGTCGCGGAACGGCCAGACCTTCTCGTTGCCGGTGTACATCAAGCCCTGCGTCTGTGGCTGGATGACCGCCTTGTGCGGGTAATAGCTGCGCTCGAACTCAAAGCCGAGGCTCTCCAGCCAGTCGCAGTGCGCGGGGCTGCCGTCGGCGTATGCGCGGATCTTGTCCGGCTCCGGATCGGGCGTCACCGCCATCAGGTAGGCGAACATCTCATCCGGCGTGTCG